>JAISSJ010000138.1 GCA_031273195.1 Candidatus Fibrimonas sp. | reverse complement strand
CTGGGTTGGAATGTTTTGCCTACATCAAGAAACACAAAAGGAATAGATTTATTGATATATAAATCTAATGGAGATGCTTATGTAACCAAAACAATTCAAATTAAAACTTTGTCAAAACGAAATCCTGTTCCGTTAGGAGAAAAATTAGACAATCCTCTCGCAGATTGGTTCATAATATGTCAAGGAATTTCTACAAATGAGAACCCCAAGTGCTTTATTTTATCAAAAGAGGAAATCTTAGAATTAAAAGTCACAAATAATAAAGACGGGAAAAAAAGTCATTGGTTGCAGCCAAATAAATATGATAAAAAAGAATTTGAAGAAAAATGGGAACGAATATAATTGATTAAAGAAAGGGCAATGTTTGCACAATATGCGGCGTTGCGTTGCATGGGCGTTGCAGGCAACGCCCCTACAATCGCCCAACGCATACCAATGACGGGGTTGCAACATAATGTAGGGGCGACCCTTGCGGTCGCCCATTTGCAACGTGGCGGTGGGTGTTGTGCAATGTGTGTGTGCGTTGTAGGGGCAAACCTGCGTGTTTGCCCTGTTTGCGGCGATATCCGCAACACCAATGTAGGGGCGTTGCCTGCAACGCCCATTCGCCACGCCACGCACAATATGCGGCGTTGCGTTGCAGTGCAACCATCGTTGCACAGGGGTAAACATCACCGCAAACGGGCAGACACGCAGGTCTGCCCCTACGCACATGGGTATGACGACCGACCATCGGGGTGACCGCATTGGGGCGACCGTGAAGGTTGTTTGAATAACTAATTTTCTATCTTTTTACCGTATGAGAATATATTTGGATAATTGTTGTTTAAACCGTCCTTTTGATTTGCAAAATCAAGACGTTATTATTATGGAAAGCGAAGCGGCGGTTATCGGAGGTAATAGTATGAATGCAGATTTAAGCACCATAAGAGAAAAAGGGCTTAAAGTTTTGAAAAAAGAGCTTGACCCTGCCGGCATGGTTTATTTTGTACGGCAATTTTCTTCAGGCTCAGGCAATTACACCGAAGAAAGGCGTAGTTTGCAAAAAGCCGTTTCTATAAAAGATATTGCCAATAGAATAAAGAAACGGAGAATAGCGATTTCGCCGTGAGGTTTGCCCCTACAATCGCCCAAGCCACCCTTCCACCTCTTCCAGCCTAACAATATCCTGCTTCATGGAATCCCTCTCTCGGATTGTGACCAGGCCTTTTTTATCTTCGCCGTCTCGCCCCACGGTTCCAAAATCCACGGTGATGCAACACGGAGTTCCAATTTCGTCTTGGCGGCGGTAGCGTTTGCCAATGCTCTGGGTTTCATCGTATTCAACCGGCCATTTTTTCAGAAGTTTTTTGTACAGGTCTCTTGCAATCGCCATCAACTCATTGTCTTTTGAAAGTGGCAAAACTGCGGCCTTAACCGGTGCAATGCTTGGGTGAAAACGGAACACGTTGCGGTCTTCGCCGGTTTCGGTTTTTTCAACATCGTAGGCATCGCAGAGCAGGGCTAAAAGCAGCCTGTCCACGCCCAGTGCAGGTTCAACAACAAAGGGAACGTATTTTTCGTTTGCAACCTTGTCGTGATAACGCAGGTCAACCTTTGAATGTTCAATGTGCTGGGTCAAATCGAAATTCGTTCTGCTGGCTATTCCCCATAACTCGCCCCAGCCAAAAGGGAATTCGTATTCAATATCGCTTGTGCCGTTTGAGTAATGCGAAAGCTCTTCCTTTGAATGTTCCCTGATTCTCAATTTTTCCTTGCGCAACCCTATTTCGCCGAGCCACTCCATGCAGAAATTTTTCCAGTAAGCATACCATTCCTGTTCGGTACCCGGCTTGCAAAAGAACTCCATCTCCATCTGTTCAAATTCACGAGTGCGAAAGATAAAGTTGCCCGGAGTGATTTCGTTTCTAAAGCTCTTTCCTATTTGCCCAACGCCAAACGGAATTTTTTGGCGGCAATTATCGGCTATGTTTTTGAAGTTTATAAAAATTCCCTGTGCAGTTTCCGGGCGCAAATATACCTGGTTTCCTGTTCCTTCTACAACGCCTATTTCCGTTTTGAACATCAAATTAAACGAGCGTGGCTCTGTCCAGTCTTTGCTGCCGCATTTTGGGCATTGAATAGCGTTGTCCTTCATCATTTCGGCTATTTCCACAAAGTTTTTTCCGGCTGCCGCACCAGGCCCCAGCTTATCTTCCAGCAAATGGTCTGCCCTTGAGCGTTCCTTGCACACCTTGCAATCCACCAGCGGGTCGCTAAAGCTCTTTACATGGCCGCTTGCTTCCCAAACCCTTGGGTTCAGCAAAATGGAGGAGTCCAAGCCAACAATATCTTCCCTGCCGGCGACAAATTTTTTCCACCACAAATCTTTTATATTGCGCTTTAATTCAACGCCATAAGGTCCATAATCCCATGTATTTGCCAAACCGTCATAAATCTCCGACCCCGGAAAAATAACGCCGCGCCTTTTGCAAAGCGAAACCAAATCCTTTAACGCATCTTGAACTTTTTTTGCCATGGGGGTAAGGTAGAAAATTAAAAAGCGTAAATCAATAAGCCTTCAAATCTAAATACATTATTCTCGTAGGGTCATCTTTATCATTTTCCGTTAAATATCTGAATTTGTTTCTCTCGTAGAAAGACAATGCGTTTTTATAAGCATCAACTATAATAAAACGACAGCCTGCGTGTTGTAAAGATATATTTCTATAAAGCTCTGTTATTGTTTTTATTATCACTGTTCCAATACTCATTTAAACAATTCGGCTGGGTTCATGGCATTGGAAAGGTGGCTATGCTTTTCATAAATTCATAAGCGTGCTTCATTTCTTCCTTTTCCTTTACGGAAATAGGAATTACGTTATCTATTTCCGCTTGAAAGCGCACGGAATCTTTGCCTTTTATTGTAGGCGTTTCTTTAATTGGATTTGCCATAAATACCTCTATATTATGAAATCTATTTCAAATATAATAAAAAATTCAACTAAAATAGACAAAAAAAATGAATTGCTGGCATTTTGCAAACATATGTTGACATTTTTTCTATATTCCCCGCATGGCAAAAAAGGCAAAAAAATTTGACATTTTTATCTCTTACAGACGCAAAGGCGGTTATGATACCGCTAAATTGCTTTATGACAGGCTGAGGCTTGATGGATACTCCGTTTCTTTTGATATAGATACTTTGGAAAAAGGGGATTTTGACGATGAATTGGAAAACAGGGTAAAAATATGCAAGGATTTTTTATTAGTGTTGAATCCGGGGGTTTTTGATAGATTTTATGACCCGGAATGCAACCCTAAAGATGATTGGGTTAGGCGGGAAATAGCCTGCGCGCTTGAGGAAAATAAAAATATTGTTCCGCTCTTCCTTGACGGATTTGCTCACCCTAAGGAACCCTTGCCCCCAGATGTCAAAGACATAACCCGAAAAAACGGCATAGACCTTAACCCCAAGCATTTTGAATCTGCGTATGCGAACTTAAAGCTAAAATTTTTGATTTCACAGCAACGCTGGACAACTAAGCATAAAAAGAAAATCATTACCGGCTTTTCTTTAGCGTTTTTAGCAATTGCTGCTTCTTTATATTTTACAATAACCGGAGATGCCAAGCAAAAAGAACTAGAAGCGAAAAAACAAACATTGGAAGCAAAACAACGGGCTGATTCTATAACTAGAGAAAAAGACTCTATAATAAAATATAAAGATTCGGTTGCAAGTGCACAGCAATTGCTACTGCAACAACAGCTATCGCAAAAACAACCGCAGCAACAACAGAAATCCCAGCCGGCGAATTCCGGAGCGGCAGATAAAAAACAAACCGCTAGTTCTTCAAACAGGTCTTTGCACTGGGCAGGCGGTTCTAATGATAGGCTTGGGGATGTTATTTATGAAAAACTAACTCAGGCGGGAGTAAAAAAAACACAATGCTCCGGCAACGGCATAAAAATAATCCCGGGAAAGGCAACTTGCAGCCAAACTCCATTGGGTAAAGTATCCTGCTCTTATTCCCCAAAATTAACATTTACGGATTGCAATGGCAGCCAGATACCTTCTATTTCTCAACTGGAAATGTCAAAAAAAATCAAAGTGGATGGAGACGACGATAATAAGATAAAGAAAGAAATAGAAAGTATATTACACGATACGGATTTTAGCCAATGGGTTTCAACAATAAAAAGCATAAAATGACCAACAAAAAGTTTGAAATATTCATTTCATATAGGCGCAAGGGCGGTTTTGACACAGCCAAACTGCTTTATGACCGGCTGAGAATGGACGGTTATTCGGTTTCCTTTGACATAGACACTTTGGTTAATGGGAATTTTGATGATGAGCTTGAGCAAAGGGTAAAGGATTGCAAGGATTTTCTGCTTGTGCTGAATCCGGGTATTTTTGACAGGTTTTTTGAATCGGATCCGGAATACGATGCCGAGAATGATTGGGTTCGCCGTGAGATAAAGTGCGCTCTTGCCGAAAATAAAAACATAGTTCCGATTTGGCTGGAAGGCTTTGCTTATCCAAAAAACTTACCGGATAATGTAAAAGAAATTGTAAAGGAGATAACCAGAAAAAACGCTCTTGACCTTAATCACAAGTATTTTGATGCCGCTTATGAAAAAATGAAATCCTTTATGATTTCAAAACCGTGCTGGACGGTAAGGCACAGAGCGAAAATCATATCATTTCTTTCCATAGTGCTTTTGGCTATCGCAGCTTATTTGTATTTTGCAATAACCCAGATTACCAGCCAAAAGGAACAGGAAATTCAAGTGGAAAAACAAAGAACCGATTCCATAATAAAATATAACGATTCGGTGAGAGTGGAACGCCAAAAGAGGCGGAGCAAGGAAAAAATTTTGCATTGGAGTGCCAATGATGATATAATTTGGCAGGTAATTTTTGAAAAGATAAAGGGAGCCGGAGTTGAAAAAACAGAATGTTCCGGCAATGGAAGGATTGTAAGCCCTAATAAGTTCAAATGCAGAGAGAATCCGGATACAAAGAAATGGAACTGTTTTTATTCTCCGAGAATAACATTTACAACCTGCGATAACAAGCCTATTACTTTTTTGGAGATGAACGAGGGTTTCAAAACCGAGCCGCAAGCGGACTCGGTGGCAGCGGTGAAAGAATTGGCGAACAAGTTGAAAAATGCGGATTTCAGCGAATGGATTTCGGAAATGAAAAATATTAAGCAATGATTTCCCCGTTTATACACCGCCGCCATTAGAAGCTGTATTACCGGAGATAGTGCCACCGTCCATTTTTCCCGGCACCGTGCCAAAAAGAACAGACTGAAAACGGGTGGTTCCACTTACCCGAAAACAGTCTCTTTTTTCCCGTTTTCATTCACCCTGCCAAACCCTTGGGGAAAAATCGGGGCTTGGCTGGTTCGTGCCACCATGGCACAGTTTTTTTGTACACCGCTTGCTTCGCTAGCGGCGGCGCTAAGGTGCAAGCACACCAGCCGCTTAGTCCTGGAGGCAACGAACTGACCACAGGTAAGACTTGTTGAAGACGTAACTGTTCACATTGCTGAAGTCGTAGTACAAGTTCCTGCCGTAGGCGACGCTGGCACTGTGCTCCGTAGCACTCCACCAATCGCCGTTGCTGCCGACATTGCTGAAACTGCCATCCGAGTAGCCGTCGCCGCCCGGCAGGGCCGAAAACCCATATTCATCCGTGCCGTTGCCGGATGCACCTTGATAATCATTCCACCCGCTCTTTGCCTTCAACTTTGTTCCCGCCGTATTAGCACCGCCGACAGCCGTCATCAATACATCCCACTCGGC
>JAISSJ010000108.1 GCA_031273195.1 Candidatus Fibrimonas sp. | reverse complement strand
TATGATTGGTCAACGGCTAAGAAGGCTTGCCCTTCCGGTTGGCATTTGCCGAGCAAAGCGGAGTGGGAGGTACTTGGCAATGACTCAAAAAAACTAAAAGCCAAGAGTGGCTGGAACAGCGGCGGCAACGGTACCGACCAGTACGGATTTTCGGCCCTGCCGGGCGGCAACGGCGATTCGATTGGCAGTTTCAACGCTGTCGGCATCAGTGGCTACTGGTGGAGTGCCGATGAGAGCGATAACGACGGCGCCTACCGCCGGGACATGTACTACAGCTGCGGCAACGCCTACTGGTACTACAGCCTCAAGTCTTTCTTGTTTTCTGTCCGTTGCGTCCAGGACTAAGGCGAAGCCCGCCCGCTAGCCGAAGGCTAATGGTGATTGCAAAATTTGCACCAATGGTGGTGCGAAGATTGAGGTGGTCAACAGATTCATGCCCATATTATTTCTATATTCCCTTTAATTGTATTTGTAGGAGTTCTTAAAAATGCCAAGTAACGTTTACCTTGTAGGTGCGCTGGTTTTAGCGGTTATAGCCATTGTTTTGCTTTATTTCCTCGCCAGCTTCTTTGGCTTGTGGCTGCAGGCACTGTTCTCAAAAGCCAATGTCGGAATTTTCCAGCTTTTGGGGATGCGGCTCAGGAAGGTTAATCCACGCATGATTGTAGAGGCTAGAATATTGAGCGTTAAGGCCGGTATTCCCGTTGAAACAAATCTGCTGGAAGCTCATTATCTCTCCGGGGGAAACGTGCTGCGTGTTGTGCAGGCCGTTATAGCGGCGAACAAAGCTAATATAACCCTCTCTTTTGCGGAAAGCGCAGCCATAGACCTTGCAGGCAGAAATGTTTTGGAAGCCGTGCAGATGAGCGTTAATCCCAAAGTTATCAATACGCCAAAGGTGAGTGCGGTTGCCTTGGATGGCATTCAGTTGCAAGCGGTTACTAGAATCACGGTGCGCGCCAGCATTCGCAAGCTGGTGGGTGGCGCAGGGGAAGAAACCGTTATCGCTCGTGTAGGCGAGGGTATTGTGAGTTCCATAGGCAGCGCAAAAAACCATAAGGAGGTTTTGGAAAACCCGAACATGATTTCCAAAAAGGTTTTGGCAAGCGGCTTGGATGCAGGCACGGCTTTTGAAATTCTCTCCATAGATATTGCCGATGTTGATGTTGGCCATAACATAGGCGCGATTTTGGAAACCGACCGTGCCGAGGCGGATAAAAAGATAGCCCAGGCCAAGGCGGAAGAACGCCGTGCAATGGCGGCTGCGGCAGAGCAGGAGATGAAGGCCAAGGTTGTGGAAATGCAAGCTAAGGTTGTAGAGGCAGAGGCCCAGATTCCGCTTGCAATGGCAGATGCCCTGAAGAGCGGTCGCTTGGGGGTTATGGACTATTACAATCTGCAAAATATAAAGGCGGATACCCAGATGCGTACTCAAATCTCCGGCGTTTCGGAAAAGGATTTGGAACGTAAATAGGCTGCGAAATGGAAACCTTCCTAATATTTTTGGCTATAATCGCTATTCAAATGATAGCGGCATATTCCAAGCAAAAAAAGGCGGCTCGCACAAAGCAGAGCAAGCCGGAATACGTTCCGCGAGAAGCGGCTCCGATTCCGGCGGACCCTTTTAGAGAAATACGGGAAATGATGGGCTTCCCGTCCGAACAGGAAGAGCCGGAAGAAGACTTTAAAAAGCCGGTATATAAAGCCCCGCCGGAACCGGAGTTCAAGTACGAAGGAAAGGCTCCTGTGAACTTGCCCTTTAAGTCCATTACGGATGGAAAGCGGAGTGTGAGCAGTGAATCTGCACGTAAAGAAAAAGAACCTTCTCAAATTCGCAAATTAAAAATCCACCATGCCATAGACATAAACAATTTGGAACAAGGCATACTTTGGACAGCAATCCTGCAAGAGCCTCGCTATAAAGTAAAATGGAAACCACTAACCACTAGCCACTAGCTACTACCCACTATGCTTGCCCTCGCTTCTTCCGTTGCAGACCTTGCCGTAGAAAAAATAGAGCTTTTTATACTCGTTCTTATACGCATTTCAACTATAATTTTTTTGCTGCCAGCTTTTAATCAAACTCCTGTGCCTACAACTGTGAAAGCTGCAATATCTTTTTTGCTTGCATTTTTGGTGTTCCCTCAAATGCCGCTTGTAAGCTTTACCATAGCGAATTCGCCGGTGTTCTTTTTTATGATTGTTCTGGAACAGATTTTTATCGGGGTGGTAATAGGTTTTGCCACATCGTTCCTTTTGCATTTTGTGACCATGGGCGGCGAATATATCGCACGTGATATAGGCTTAATGCAAGGAGCGATGAACCCTTTTATTGAATTTCAGAGCAATTTGTATTCAATACTCTTAACCGTGCTTTTGGTGGTTATATTTTTAGCAAGCGGCAGCCATTATTTTTTTATACGGGTGCTTTTTGAATCTTTTCAGTATATTCCAATGGGCAATTTTGTTTGGGATACCCGCAGTTTTGCGGCGATTTTAATTCTGCTCTCCGCAAGTTCTTTTGTTGTTTCTTTTCAGTTTGCGGCTCCGGTGATGGGTGCGATTTTTTTATGCACGGTTACGCTTGGGCTTATGAACAGGGTGATGCCGCAAATGCAGGTTTGGCTTTTGGGCATACCGTTGAAAATAGCTATAGGTACACTAATTTTAATTTTTTCTCTGCCTCTTATGGTGCAGCTTTTTAATGCGAATTTTGAGCAGTTGCAAAGGGCCTTGTTTGCTATTTTAAGAGCCGGAGGCAGATAAATGGCAGAAGATGAAGACAAAACCGAGGAGCCTACCGCCAAGAAAAAATCGGATGCCATTAAAAAAGGGCAGATTGGGCGCTCAATGGATGTATCTTCGGCCATCGCCTTGATTGCGGCCTTGTGGGGGCTTTATATCTTTGGCGGGGATTTTGCCAATAGCTGCAAAGCCATTATGTATGAATTTTTTATAGGCTATACCGATTGGCAGCCAACCATATCAAATTTTTCTTCCCTTGCTTACCATGTTTTGCTTTTGTTGATAAAATTGCTTGCGCCTTTGCTCATGTTCTTTTTGATTCTCGGCTTGATAGGCAATATAGCACAGGTGGGCTGGCATTTTACACTTGAAAAGTTGAGACCGAAATTCTCTCATATATTTTCTTTGGCCGGTTTTAAACGGATGTTTGGAAAAGATGCTTGGGTAGAGCTTCTCAAGGGCATAGTGAAAATGACCATTGTGGGAATAATTTCTTATTCGGTTATAAAAAAGCACCAGGACGATATTTTATATATGGCAGATATGCAAATCGGCGTTTTTTGCGCTTACATGATAGACATTCTGGTTGAAATGCTTTTGAAGATAATAGTGTTTTTGATTATACTCGGTGCGGCGGATTTGATTTATCAAAAAAGGAAAACGCACAACGAATTGAAGATGACCAAAAATGAGGTTAAGGACGAGCACAAAAATTCCGAGGGCGACCCCAAAGTTATAGCTGCCCGCAAGCGCGCAATGTATAAATTGCACCAGCAGTTTATGATGAAGGAGGTTCCAAGCGCGACCGTGGTTATAACCAACCCCACGCATTTGGCAATAGCCCTGCGCTATGAGCGGGGCAAGGACCAGGTTCCGCTTGTTGTTGCAAAGGGTGCAGACAAAGTTGCGGAGAGAATACGGCAGCTTGCAATAGAAAACGATGTTCCCATAGTTGAAAACAAGCCTTTAGCCCGTGCCATGTACGATGTTGTAGAACCGGGCGACCCCTTGCCGGCGGAATTTTTCGCAGCCGTGGCAGAGGTTTTGGCCTATGTGTTCAGGCAGAAGGAAGCTGGGTAGTGGCGTTGTAGTTTTTCTATCTTTCCCCTATATAAAACTTCACCCAGGGAGTTTACATGGCACAAAAAGAGTATTCCGTAGGCTATGCGCTCTTTATAGCCTGTGCCGCTGCTATCGGCGGCTTTTTGTTCGGCTTTGACACATCCGTTATAAACGGAACTTTGGATGCCTTGCGATTCAAGCTACACGCAAACGATGCTCAACTTGGGCTTGCGGCATCCATAGCGGTTTTGGGTGCGGCGGGCGGGGCATTTTTTGCAGGTGCTCTGGCGGATAAGTTTGGACGCCGAAGGGTTATGATAACGGCGAGCATTCTCTTTTTGACCAGCTCGGTCGGTTCCGGCTGGCCGTATTTCTTTACAACGGTAGGCATACCGGAAAAAAACATGATAGAGTTTATCGGTTGGCGGGTATTCGGCGGTATTGGCATTGGCGCAGCAAGCGTTATTGTTCCCGCATATATTGCGGAAATCGCTCCGGCACCTTTGCGTGGCAGGCTTGCCAGTATGCAGCAGTTCGCCATAGTCATAGGTATTTTCACGGCTTTATTGTCCAATTATGTACTCGGTTCTGTGGCCGGCGGCGGTGCTGCTGTTATTGATTCCGCTACCCGTTTGCCAACGGATGTGACAAAAATCGGGAGGTTTGAGACCTGGCAGTGGATGTTCTGGGCGGAGTGCATTCCGGCGGCTCTCTACGGTTTGCTCGTTCTGTTTATCCCGGAAAGCCCCCGCTATCTGGTCGCTCGCAAGCAGCATCAAAAAGCGGGCGAGATTTTGGGCAAAATTCTTTCGCCCGGTATTGTTGCGCAAAAAATAGAGGATATTAAAAAGAGCTTGCGCTCCGAAGTAGCTCCGAAATTCAGCGACTTGCTGGAAAAAATCTCCGGCAAAACCCGCTTGGCTCCAATCGTTTGGGTTGGAATAGGCGTTGCCGCTCTTCAGCAATTCGTTGGCATAAATGTAATTTTTTATTACGGCAATGTTCTCTGGCAATCCGTTGGCTTTGCCCAGCAAGATGCCATGATGACAAGCGTTATCTCTTCTGTTGTGAATATAGCCAGTACCGTTATAGCAATAGCTTTGGTGGATAAAATAGGCCGCAGGCCTTTGCTTTTAGCGGGTTCTTTGGGTATGTTCATAACCCTTGGCATTATGGCCGGGATTTTTGGCACTGCGGGTTTGGATGCAAACGGCAATCCGGAAATTCACGGTGGCGTTGCCTACACGGCGGTTGTATCGGCTAATCTTTACGTCGTGTTCTTTGCATTCTCATGGGGGCCGGTGTGCTGGATTTTGCTCGGCGAAATGTTTAATAACAGAATTCGCGGCGCAGCACTCGCTTTGGGCGGTCTATCGCAGTGGCTTTCCAATTTTGCCATATCAAGCACATTCCCTATTTTGCTCGCAACTATAGGATTGGGCGGAGCCTATGGCATTTACTGCTTCTTTGCCTTTGTGAGCATATTCTTTGTTTTGTACAAAGTTAAGGAAACGAAGGGGAAAGAGTTAGAGGATATGTAATTATGAAAAAGGATAATATAGAACCTTCTTGGAGGGAATTGATCGAGTCCTTCGAGTCCTCCCCTAATTTATTTGAAACCAAAGAGTTTAAAGAACTAGAGGAAAAAATATCAAATGAAAACCCGAGTGAGGTGTATCCAGAAGAAAACCTATTTTTTTATGCAATGAGTCTTTTTCCAGTAAAAGAGACTAAGGTTGTAATTTTAGGACAGGATCCTTACCCTAACCCTAAAGCAGGACAAGCTCATGGATTGGCATTTTCTGTTCCGAAGGGTAAAAGAATTCCTCGTTCGCTAGAAAAAATTTACGAGGCATTGAAAGAGGATTTAGGCATTAAACCTGATACTTGCGGAAATTTGGAACATTGGGCCAGGCAAGGTGTACTGCTCCTTAATACCTTTCTTTCCGTTAAGAAAGATTTGCCCAGGTCTCATTCAGGTTGGGAAAAATTCACAGATTCGGTAATTGAACGGCTTTCCTGTTCCAAAAATAATCTTGTATTTTTACTTTGGGGCAAGGTTGCCCAAAAAAAGAAAAGTCTGATAAAAGGAAATCATCATATACTTGAAGCAGCACATCCAGCGGCACGAGTTGCGAACAAGGACAAAAAGGGCTTTCTATATTGCGGGCATTTTAGTGAAACCAATCGTTATCTTAAAGAGAACGGGTTAACAGAAATTAAATGGGAACGTTGTAAAACCCTCTCTAACTCCTCCGGCAAGGCGGATTCCAGCCTTACTCTTTTGCCTTGCCAATAAAATTCCAAAAGCGTTGAGTGCAAAAATAATCTCGAAAGCCCGAAATCCTTTTTGAATTTTTTATTCAACGCAAAATCTCCGTGCTTGGAATCTCCCAAAAGCGGATGGTTTATCTGCGCAAAATGAATTCTTATCTGGTGCTTGCGTCCGGTCTCCAGCCTAACCCTCACCAAATCGCATTCATCAAAACTCCTTTCCACCTTCCACACGCTCTCAGAAATTTTAGCATCGCCCGGCAAAGCCATGCTTATTTTCCCGCTTCTCTGCGGCATTCTTCCTTTCACCAACGCCAGATATTCCTTCCTTATTTTCCGCTCCCTTATCATGCTACCGAATTCACGCAAGGCAGGCCCGGAGAGAGCGGCTATAATTAAACCCGAAGTTTCCTTGTCCAAGCGGTGAACAAGTGCAGGCTTAAAATCCAAGCCCTCTCCTGTGGCCCAAAGAGCCAGCATTCCCGCCAAACATTCATCTTCGCTAATGCCGCTGCCGGATTGGCTTGCCAGCCCGCACGGTTTGTTGAGCACTGCAAAATCGGAATTTTTAAAAACAAAATTCAATTTGTCTTTTATGTTGTGTGTTCTTTTTTCTATTTGCTCAAAGGATTTTTTTTGCGGCACCTGCGGCAAATCCTCGTATATATTAAGCGTATCGTTTTCGTGGAGCATTTGAGCGGCCTTCCCTACTGTTCCGTTTACCCGCACTTTTTTTTTGCGTATAACGGCGAAAATCAGCGATAGAGATGCCGCTGGGAAAGCCTTGCGCAAAAAACGATCCAGCCTTTGTTCACAGTTGTGACTGTTTACGGTTAAAGAGAGCATTTATTTCTAAATCTTCTTCTGGGGGGCTTCCAGCGAATGAAACTCTATCACCTTGATACGCTCGTCGGTCGTGGGAGTAATCGGCATTTCCAGTGTTTTTACATATTCGGTGACAACGTTCCTAACAGGCATGGAAGTATTATATACTCCCTTATTGTTTTTGAAAGCCGTATAATTATCACCGCCATCCAGCAAGAAATCTGTTGTGACTATATTGTAAATTTTTGAACTGTCTATAGGGGTATTGTTAATCTTTATATCGGAAATTTTTCCCGTTATTCTGCCGCCTATGCGGGTGTAAGTTATTTGATACCTAAGCTCTTTTGAAACTTGGGGAAAGCCGGAATTTCCCAAAGGAATGCTCGCCACAAAATCGAACAATCTGGCGACCTCCGTTCCGGTCATTGATACTATCTTCAGCGTATTGTCGTAGGGCAGGGCCTCTGCCAAATCTCCTTTTGTTACATTTCCCTTTGGCAAACCGGTGCGTATAACATTCCCGTTTATTATCGCAAAATCCACATGCCTTCTTTGGTTTCTGCCAAGCCAGCTCATTGCATCGCTAACCAAATTGCCAAGTGCGGTTTCTTGCCTGCAAGAGAGATATTCGTTGGAAGCGCTGAACTGGTTGAACTTTTCGGTTGTTGTCATCACCGTGCTTTTGAAATCCTCCGGAATGCGGTCTGCATAATCCGTAAGTATTTTTAAAACTTCCGAGTCGGGTTTGTAAAGCCCGGTTTCTATAGGCATGGCATTCCATGCAAAAGATATAATGGAATCATTCCTAACGGTGACGTGTGCCATGCCAACGCTTTTGCCGTTTGCTCCGGCAGAGACAATCGGTATATTGTTTCTTATTTTCAAGGAACCCAGTGGCTCCGGCATACCAGACTGCACAATCATATTGACTTCCGAAACGGAATCCGCAAGATTTTCTGCGGATATGTAATCCCCGCGGCTTGGAGCATCGCTGAAATTCGCAAGCAAAATTATTATGTTTGCCATTTCGCTTTTAGGGAGATTTTTCAACTGCCTTACGGTTCGCCTAACAGCCGCAATTTCATTGATCCACTGAACCTGCCTTGCATAGGTAGAAGTGTTTTTCATATTTGTTGAAGAAACACCTATAATGCCAACTCTAATTCCGTCTATATTTTTTATGGTGTATGGACTGCCTATGTGATCGCCTTTTCCTAGATTGTCCCTTACGTTCACGCTCAGCCATTTGAAGCTAGAGGAATCAATTTGCTCTCTAAGCGTAAATATCGGGTTGTCAAATTCGTGATTGCCAAACACAGTTGCATCGTATTCCATCGCATTGTATGCCTTTATGTCCGGCATGGCATTGTAGTACCTGCTGATGAAATTTCCGCCGTTCAGGTTTCCGGCATCCAATAGAATCACATTCCTGTAGTTAGAACGCACCTGTTTAAAAAATGCAGCCCGCTCCGCAAGCCCTCCATAACCATCTTGGGGAAATATTGTGCTGCTGTGATTGCCGGTATGCAAAATGGTCAAGTTGTGGATCTTGGATTCCTGTATGTTGTTCAGCATAGCTATTGCAACCGAAGTTTCGCTTTTGTGAGGAATGGAAAAAGCGACCTCCCTTAACAAGCTCTCCGTTATTGCTATGTTATCCGCCGTGATGTCTGCCTTGCCGGCAACTATCATGGATATAGGCACGGACGAAAAATCCGCCTTCACTATGCTTGCCTTTAAACCCGCTTTTTTTGCGAAGCGAAATATTATATCTATGTTGTAGCCCGCAGGTTGCCCATCGCGAAAGAATGCTACGGGCTTATCCTTTGCGTAAGTGCTTATGCGCAAAAAACCGTTGGAGCCATCGCCGTTTTTAGGAAGCGGCATACCATCAGGATTGTTTTTCCAGTCATTTATTATCTGTTCCAGCTCTCCGGAAACTTTTAGTTTTATGAGGTAGTTATTGAACTGTTCAAGCAGCTTGGAATTGCTTTTCTGAATGGCAAAAGCTACGTCCATTACAAAAACGCTGTCTTGCAATATACCGATATTCCGATGGGAATTCAGATAATTGCTGTTTGCATAGCTCTTGCTTATCAAGCCTCCATCGCAAGCTCCCGTTTCTATCGCTTTGAAAACATCATCTATCTTCTCATAGTTCACCTTTGCGGCTCTAGGATATTTTATGCCTATATACTGCTCATGAATACTCCCCTGAATAACACATATGCGCTTAAAACTTAAATCCTTGACGTTTCTTAGAGCCGGAGCCTCAGGCTTAGGAGAGTCAAGGCACCCTAGCAGCGCAAGCATGGCGAGCGCTGCAAAGCCTATCGGAACCCGAAGCTGAAGCATAAAATAAGTCCTCAGTTGTAATATACAAAATTATACAATAACCTTATACTCTAACTTTACTAATTTTTTACAGTCAAATGGAACCCATTCATAATATAGTTATTTGCGGCGGAACTCATGGAAATGAGCTAACGGGTGTCTATTTGGCAAAAAAGCATGGCTGGCTTTTGGCAAACCCGGCTGCGGCAGCTCTTTGCCGCAGGTACTTAAACAGGGATTTAAACAGGTGTTTTGCCTTATCCGAGCTAAAAAGCCGCAAAAATAGCTCCGGGGAACTCGCCAGGGCAAGGGAAATAAACACCTTGCTTGGGAAAAAAGGAACCAAAACCGCCCCGGATTTGATTTTAGACATTCACAATACCACCGCCAACATGGGAATAACCCTGATTTTAAGCTCCAAAGAAGACCCTGCACTGCTGGCTATCTCCAAAGTAATAGCAAAAGAATTCAAAGACGTGCATATTTACCTGCAACCGGAGAGCCGGGAGGAATCTCCCTACCTTGGAACAATAGCAAAAAGGGATATTTGCATAGAAGCCGGGCCTCAGCCGCACGGAACCCTTGATGCAGAGTTGTTTTTTAAGGTGGAACGCGTTGTTTTTCGCCTTTTGGAACTTGTGGAAGCGTTGAATGACGGAGTTTTGCCGAAAGCTGGCGATAAAATCGAAACTTTTACAGAAACTCGCAGCATAGATTATCCAAGGGATGCCAAAGGCAACATAACCGCTATGGTACACCCTGCACTGCAAGGTCGGGATTTTTGCGAACTCAAAGCCGGTATGCCTGTATTTATGGGTTTTGACGGCAAAGAAATTCTTTGGCAGGGCGAAACCTGCTACCCCGCATTTATAAACGAAGCCGCATATTACGAAAAGGGCGTAGCTATGCTCTTAACACTATCCGGCCAAGGATGCCTCGGGTAGCGGCCCCTAAGTTCTTTTCTCACTTGGGGATAGGTATTTTGCCAAAAGTCGCTTAGATTCCAGGTTTTTTGAACGGTGCGATAGTTCGGGGCCAAAATATCAAAGCGAACCCGCAAGCGTCCCTGCGCTATAAAATGCTCGCCCTGCATACCAATAAAATCACCGATTCTAGCGGAGAGTTCCACGGTTGCATCCGAATTGTACAGGTATTTTGCAAACCTGCCGCTTGGGAGCTTCAATGAATTTGGAAAAGTTTTATGCAGCCATTCCAGCCAGCCAACCCCAAAATAATCTTCAAGGATTTTCTTATACCGCTCTTCGTCTAAATCCCGCAGCAAAAAAATTCCGCAGCAAAACTCGTCCATAATCAGGGAAAAATCCTCATCATCAAATTTCGGAAAATTATGTTCGGGAAAAAGTTGCGAAGCGAGTTTCATCTTGGCGAGCAATGTTGAATTCGCTTCTGTTAGCCACTGGCTTGTGAAGTCCTCTTTTTCCATCAGGGCTTTCCACGCCGCTGCCGTTTCACCTTCAAGTTTTTTTCGCTCCGAACATTCCTCCCTGCCAAAAGAACTAACCCGCATTGCGATGAATTGTTTTTGATTAGCCCGCCACTGCAACTCCAAATGCGACTTGGAATTTTCAAGATATTTTTCTGGAACCGGAGCGTAAAGCCTTGCGGTTGTTTTCTTATTGCCTCGCATCAAGCCCAAAACCAAAATCGCTTTTTCCTTTGACTCGCAAAAAACGGAAATCCCGTCTTTTGTTTTATAAGACTGCTCCCCATCGCTTTTAAAAGCAAGAGCATTGGGAAACGCAGAGAGCAAAAATTCTATACTACTCTCCCCTCCCCCCTCCATACTCCCCGCAAAACGAGTTAACTGCTCAAAATGCAGTTTTTCCTCACGCTGCCATTTTTCCTTATCCTCTGATAAATGCAAAATATTCCCGCTTTTGTTTTCGCTTTCCAAAATCACGGCTATGGCTAAAATTGTTTTTGAAAGAGTTTTCCGCATGGCAAGAGCACGGGCAAGGTTCAATGATTGCACGGGAATTTGCAGAGTTTTTTTTCCGAGTTCGGTTATCGTATTTTTATCTGTCAAATGAAGCTCTCTTAGTTCCTGCAAGGCGGAACTTTCCTTTTGTTCGGAAATTTTGTCTAGCAAATAAATCTGTTTCCCCAAATTATTTTCCAATAAAATTTTTTGGAGCAAAAATCTCGCCGGATTTATGCGTTCAATTTCGGGCTTTATAGCCTGCGCAAAATTTGCTTCGTCCCGCTCGTTCCACAACCGCACACACAAGCCTTTTTGTGTTCTGCCTGCCCTGCCTGTTCTTTGCACAGCGTTTTGCATGGCAATTCTGGAAAGCCGCAAGGTCCTTAAACCTGTTGAAAAATCATCAAAAGCCATCCGCTCAAAACCCGAATCTATAACGGCTTTTACATTAGGAATCGTAAGCGATGTTTCGGCTATGTTCGTGGTGAAAATGATTCTTGTATTTTCGCATGGTTCAAAAATCTTCTCTTGTTCCTCTTTTAACTGCCCGCCAAAAAGAGAAAAAAGTTCAGGAGAATTTTTGCCGAGAGCTTCCGCAACACGTTCCCTGCACACGGCAATTTCCGCCTTTCCCGGCAAAAAAACCAAAATCGTTCCGCCAACTTCATTGTACAAAACGTTCTTAACAGCCCGTTCCACTTGACCGGCGAGTGATTCTCCCGCCTTGGCTTCTTGGCGAATTATCTCCACAGGAAAACCGGGATTTTCAATTTTCAAACATTTTACGCCCAAATAATTTTCCAGAGATTCCCTTTCCAGCTCGGCAGAAAGCACAGCCACCCTTTGCCCCTTGGCAACCGCCGCCGCCAAAAGCAAATCCATCTCCGCCCTTCGCTCGTGGAACTCGTCAAAGATTAACCAGTCAAGTTGAGAGTTGAGAGTTGAGGGTTGAGAGTTTTCCGCCAAAAAACTTCCGTATGTTTGGAATAGGATTCTTGTGTTTTTGCCTAGCTTGCTTTCAAAGCGGAATTTATAGCCTGCTGTTTCGCCTACAGGTTCGCCGTAGCAATTCGCCAAGAATTTTGCTAACTCCCTTGCGGCTAATTGGCGTGGCTGCAAAATCAAGATGCGTCCGCTTTCTCCGGCTAAAAGCCAGGGCAAAAAAGATGATTTTCCTGTGCCGGTGGGGGCTGTTAAGAGCAGATGTTTTTGCGAACTTGTTCGCGCTTCAATCTCTGCCCTTGATTTGGCAAGCGGAAGATTTAACAGCGCAGAAATCAATACTGCAATTTCCTGTTGCCCTTGAACATTGCCCACAAGAAACCGCCGTGTTCAGCGTTGGCCATAATAGTAGAGGCATTGCTATCGGTGCTCAAGGCAAGAGCAGCTATAAGGGCTGCCAGTTCCTCTTCTTCGCGCGAATTGATGTTTTCCAAAACCTCTTGAATGCGGCTCTCGTAGGCCATGTGCATACCTGTCCATTTCAGGTTCAAAAAATCCGGATGCTTTAACACGCCACGCAAAAATGGAAGCGTTGTGCTTATGCCTTCTATGCGAAAACCTGAAAGCGCGCTCTCCATATGGGAAATAGCCTTTTCCCTTGTGTCGGAATATGCCATAACCTTTGCCAAGACGGATTCGTAATTAGAGGGAACCGTGTCTCCGGAAACAAAGGGGCTTTGAACCACAATTCCATCTCCGTAAGGGATAAACATTCGCTCTATTTTTCCGGGTGACGGCGAAAATTTGTTATAAGGGTCCATAGCGTCTATGTTTGCGGCAATAACGGCACCTTCGCTTTTAATGCTCTCTTTCTGCAAAAGCAAGGGTTCGCCGGAATGCAGCCTTATTTGCTCCCGCAAAATATCCACGCCGGTAAGCAGGTTTGTAACGCCGTGAAAATGCTGAATGCTCTCTTTAACGTCCAAAAGGTAAATATCATTTCCGGAAACAAAAAATTCTGCGTTAGCATAGCCCACAATTTCCAATCCATCTATCAAAGCCGGGAGCATGGACATTATTTTGCCCCGGCTCTCTTTTGAGAGGTGCGGGCTTGGGCTTTCCACCAACAGCTTGCGAAAACGGAATTGAACCGAACCTTCCACTTCCGGAAAAATCACGTGCTTTCCGTTTTTATCTCGCAAAACGGGAAAAGATATTATGTGCGGGTGGCTCAAAGCCTTTTCAAGGTAAAGAGCCTTTTCGTAGCCAAAGCGTTCGCACTGGTGAAGCACGCTGTCTATGGCGGTTTGCAGTTCTTCTGCGGTTTTGGCTTCCCTAATGCACCTTCCGCCGGAGGCTCCCGCAGCTTTTGCCATCAATGGATATCCTATGTTCTCGGCTTCTTTTGTTAATTCCGCAACTTCATTAAAAACTGCGCTGTGAGGAAGTACCGCTATGCCGGCTTTTATGGCAATGTTGTTTAATATTTTTTTTTCTTCGCCGGAGTTGCGTCCCTTTGCCAAAAATGCAGAGGTTATAAAAGCAATCCCGTGTTCAGACAGTTTTTTGCTGAGTTCCGAGCTTGCGGCCAAAAATCCGTAGCCGGGGTGAACGGCATCCACCTGGCATTCAACGGCTGTTTTCACAACCAAATCAACGTCCAGATAGGGAGAATTCTTCTTATCAGAGCTAATTACATAGGCTCGGCTCGCTTCGCGCACTCCTACCTGATTAAAATCCCCTTCTTCGCAAAGAGCTACCGCCTCTGCTCCCAAACCTTTTATTGCCCTCACACACGCTGCCTGTATAAGCCCCCTGTTAGCAACTAAAACTCGTTTGTACATGATTCCTCTTAAAATTCATTGCTGATAAGCATAATATAGAAAACGCTTAAAACGGCGTTTATTATAAGATAGCAGAAATTTCTAATTTTACAGCATAAGAGACTGAGCTATTTCCTTAGGAAATAACTGGCAGGGAGCAGAAAAAATTAAAGTTTTTTTCAAAACCTGCCGATATCTTATAAAAAAAGGAGTGTATCATGGACGTTAGCACCACCAAACCCGCAACTTCGGCTGTTAAAACCGAACATCATGGCAAATCAGGTAAACAGGAAGCCGTTTCCTATTCACCCGGAAACAGGAACAAGAAAGACGGCATAACCACCCCTGAAGACAAGCTGGATATCAGCGAGGCTGCTCAGGATAAAAAAGAAGCGGAAAGCGGCAGTGAAGCCAAAGTCGGGAACGGCTTTGCGGACTTTGACATGGATGCTTTCCAGGGTTCAATCCGCTCAAAGCTCATGGAATCCATAGTTCAGGCAAAGAAAGCTTTAATGGAAGCCGGCGTTGAATTTGCCAAATACAACGAAGATTCCATTCTTTACGACCTTTCCGGTCTAAAAGACGGTGACAAAACCAAAGCTGCCGATGTTCCGGAATATTGGAATGCGGAAAACACCTCCAAGCGCATAGTGGACTTCGCTATGAGTTTCCGCGGGCTGGCTCCGGAGCTCTCCGATGAAGAATACATAAAGAAAATGCGCGATGCTGTTGAGCTGGGCTACAAGCTTGCGAAAAAAGATCTGGGTGCTTTACCGGGTCCCTCGGCAAAGCTCTTCAACGATACATACAGCTTGACAATGAATAGATTTGATGAGTTAATGGCGCAAGCTAAGAAGAGCAGCGCAGAATAATATGTATTCCTCCCCGCCTGCGCTGGAAAAACTGGTGCAGGAGCTTTCAAAACTTCCAAGCATCGGGCGAAAAACCGCCCGGAGGCTTGCTTTTTTTTTGCTCTCCGGGGACAGGGAAAAAATGGAAGATTTGGCAAGTGCCATTGCAGAGGCCAAAAACAAGATTGTTCATTGCAGCCGCTGCTACGGATTTTCCGAAAGCGAAGTTTGCCAAATATGCGATAACCCTCGCAGAGCCAAGGATGTGATTTGCGTTGTTGAAAGGGCAAGCGATATTTTACCCTTTGAAAACAGCGGCATACACAAAGGTCTTTATTTTGTGCTAGGCGGCGTTCTTTCCCCCTTAGACGGAATAAAGCCCGAAACCTTGCGCATTCCAACGCTTGTGGAACGCATAGAAAGGGAAAACGTAAAAGAACTCATACTAGCCTTGGGTTCCAGCCCGGAAGCGGAAAGCACCGCGCTGTACATAGACCGTATTCTCGCAAACTCCCCTGTTCGCCGCACAAGGCTCGCTCGCGGCATACCTGTGGGCAGCGATTTGGAGTTCATAGACGATATAACCATGCTCCGTGCCTTTGAAGAAAGGGTAAAGGTTTAATTTTCTATATTTTTTCCCCATGGAAGAAGTAGTTGTCACCGGAATGGGTTGTGTTACCGATTTAGGCAACACGCCCGATGAATTGTGGAATAACCTCTTGGCCGGCAAATCCGGCATTGGGTTTATAGATCGCTTTGACACAGAGGCTTACTCTGTGAAATTCGCAGGGCAGATAAAGGAGTTCGATGTCACTCCCTATTATAATGAGCGCGACCGCAAACATATCTCAAGAAATATTCAATATGCGGTTCATGCTGCGGAAACCGCTCTTAAAATGGCCGGCATAGAGGATTCTAAAACGTCCGTTGATGTCACAAGGGCCGGCATTATAGTTGGCTCCGGCATGGGCGGCATGGACATTTTTTACGAGAGTTCCGTGAATTTAGGCACAAGGGGGCCTCGCCGAGTATCCCCTTTCTTTGTTCCGCAAGCCATAGCCAATATGGTGGCCGGCGAAATAGCCATTCGCACCGGTTGGCTGGGGCCTAATTGGAGCCCCGTTTCGGCTTGCGCAAGTTCCAACCACTCTTTTATCACCGCCGCAGACCAAATTCGCCTTGGCAGGGCAGATATAATTTTAGCCGGTGGCACGGAAGAAGCGGTTTGCCCTATTGGTCTTGCAGGCTTTGCCGCCATGAAGGCTCTTTCTACAAGGAACGAGGAGCCTGAGAGGGCCAGCCGTCCTTTTGACATAGACCGCAACGGTTTTGTGCTTTCCGAAGGCGCAGGAATTTTGGTTTTGGAATCCCTTAGCCATGCGAAAAAAAGGGGGGCAAAAATTTTAGCCCGTATTGCGGGTTATGGGGCGAGCGGAGACGCCTATCACATGAGCGCTCCAAGGGAAGACGGCGAAGGCGTTTGCCTGGCTATTTCCATGGCATTAAAGGAGGCCGGCATTGATATTTCGCAAGTGGGCTATGTAAACACGCACGGCACAAGCACACCCAGAGGCGATGTTCCCGAATGCAAGGCTGTTTTCAAAGCCTTTAACGGCAAAATAGACAATGTGAAAATAAACAGCACAAAATCCATGACCGGCCACATGCTTGGGGCCGCGAGCGGAATGGAAGCAATTGTTGTGATTAAATCCTTGATTGAGCAAAAACTGCATCAAACGCTCAATTTGGAAAATCAGGACCCGGAAATCCCATTTGACTGCTGTGCGAAAGGGCCGGTGGAGCATAAATTTGAATATGCCCTTTCAAATTCCTTTGGGTTTGGGGGGCATAACAGCGTTTTGCTTTTGGGCAAGGCATAAAAAGGCGTTTTTTGCGGAGTGTAGCTCAGTCTGGTAGAGCGGCAGCTTTGGGAGCTGCATGTCGTCGGTTCGAATCCGGCTACTCCGATAAGTTTACCATTGATAGCTTGAAATTCTTTTTTTCTCATAAAATCTCCCTTTTTCCCGAAAAATAATCTATATTTACCCATAATTATGCTTTTGGGCGAGAAAACGGGATTTGACAAGCAAGCAGGGTCTGCACCGCAGGCTTGCGTACTCATACGTAAAACTACTGAACATTTGTGCAGTGGTTTTGCGCCCCCCCCCCCACCCACCCCCCCCCCCACCACCCCCCCCACCAACCAACACACCAACCCCCCCC
>JAISSJ010000106.1 GCA_031273195.1 Candidatus Fibrimonas sp. | reverse complement strand
TTTTCAAAATATTCCTTTCGCCACTCCGTATAATCAAAAGAATCCTTTTTCAAAGCAAAAATAAAAAACTCCGCTTCAACAAAGCCGAGCTTCTCTGTGAGGCATCTAACGCCTTCGCTGATAATTGTCTGTTCATTTCTAAGCATTTTTACTCTCCCATGCACGGATAAAATCTATAGGATTTATTACCGTTATTTTATCTGACTTGTAATTTAGCAATTTTTTATCAGTTGTCACAAAAAAATCGCATTGAGCAATAATAGCCGCAGAAATATGTGCCGCATCCATATATTTTATGCCGCTTTTCATAATTTCGGCAGCATATATGTTTATTTGCGAGCGTTTATCTTCGCCAACATATACTTCTGCATTTGACAAAAATCCCAAAATCTGTTCCTTCTTATACTTAAACGGATTGCTATAAGTTTCTTCCAAAAGAACAACCGAATAGACAAGAGTTATTTTTTGATTTACAACAAGCTGCTGAATGCTCATTTTTGCACTTGACTCAAAAATTACGGTATTGCTATTTTGAGTATCAAATGGACGGTTATAGCAGCAATTATCTAAATAAACTTTTATTTTAACGGATTCCATTGATGATACCAATGTGCGTTCTTCTGACATAAAGGGGAATATAGAAATAATATTGCCCACTCCTCAATCATACTCCGGCCTCGTAGTCATAATCAAAGTTATTCCCTGCAAGCCGTGGAACGCCAAGGCAAAACGGGTTATGAACAGTTTGGGAGTGCGAACCCTAAAACCAAAACCGTAGGAATTCCTTATATTGGAAACGGATAATCGGCTAAAATTCTCCCCGTATATGCCGTATTCGTTGAAAATAAGGGCATCGGCAAAACGGTCTATGGGCCAGCGATATTCGGCGGAAATGCCGGCCGCCAAAGGGGCGGTAAAATAACCGTCTTCATAAGCACGAAGCGGAAAATTGCCGCCTAGCCTGCTCATGGCGGTAAACGGTGCCTTGCCTCTGTTCTCTTCCAGCATATAACGAACCCTTAACTGCGTTATTAAAACCCGCCTGTCCAAAACTTCTTCTTTTATGTTTATAGGATTCAGTATTTCAATGGCCTCTGCAAAGGTTAGATTTTTTAATCTATCCCTGTTGGCCTTGCTCTCCGCAACCGTCATGGCATAGCTCCTGTTGCCGAGCAGGGAATAATTTGCCAACCGGCTTTCAACAACATGGTAATTATGGTCATTGGTTCCGCTATAACGGCTAACAGGTACGTAACTATAGCTAAGAGAGAACTTGCGGCCTCTGGTTGCCGCATACGGTTCATCAAGACTGTTATGCAGCAAGGAAAGAGTCAATGGATAGGCCTCATAACTCCTGTAACATCCCCGGTTGAAAATTTGGATGGTGTCGCAAATAATGCCATTTAATAAATTCGGATGGGAAAATCTGTAAAAGTTCAACGACACGCCGAATTCCAAATCCCAATTTTCAGCGAAACCCAGCCCTCCGTAAGTATTTAAAAGGGCGGAACTGTCCGCATAGGAATTTTTATTTCCTTTCGTGTCTCTAAATGAATTGTCTCCGTCTTCCCTGTAACTTGCATTTAACCCCCAATAAAAAGAGCTGCCGTAAATTTCCTTTTTCTTATAGCGTAAAATTGCGTCCCAATCAGAATTAACATAAAGATGCGGAGAAAAAAACATATTGTCGTTATCTAAAAAAAGCTCCGAATGCCAATACGCAAAACCTATGTTTCCCTGGCTGCCCATTTTGGCATTTATTATAGGGTAAAACATTATTTGCTTGTTTTCGCCAAAGGTT
The DNA here is from genome assembly GCA_031273195.1 of Candidatus Fibrimonas sp. Taxonomy (GTDB): domain Bacteria; phylum Fibrobacterota; class Fibrobacteria; order Fibrobacterales; family Fibrobacteraceae; genus Fibrimonas. The sequence goes on along the minus strand of JAISSJ010000106.1, from coordinate 6,567 downwards.
ATAAGATTCCCTCCCTTTTCTATCAGATTTTCCCTTGATACGTAAATTAGCGGCGGTATAGCGGGATACATTAAAAATTCAATGGCTGGCTGCACAATATACACAAAAGGCCAAGACACAACGGTTAACAGCAGATTTTTTTGCTCTATTTTTACAACCGATGAATCATTGCCGGCTTCTTGCGCACTTACGCAAAAAGCGAGTAGAAAAAGCAACGCAAAAACCTTTTTCATTTACTAAATTAAGAATTTACAAATGTTTTCCTTAATAACAAGGTTTTTGCTGTTCTTGCAGAATGCACCCAGGCTTATAATAGTCCTTGCTTTGGCATTATCAGCTTTGTGTATATACCCTGTTTCAAACCTGCGCTGGGAACTGAGTCTCGCAGACTTGCTCCCCAAAGACCACCCTGCGATAATAGCCCAGGATTCCGTGCATAAAAAATTCGGCGGCTGGCAATCCCTGATAGTCCTCTCAAAAGCTGGGGACAGTGCAACCAATGCGAAATTCATGGCAAATTTGGCAAAAACTTTGGAGCAAAGCTCGCTTGTGAATTTGGCCGAACATCGCAGGGAATCGGATTTTTACAATGAACATAAATTGCTGTATATAAATCTTTCCGATTTGGAGACCATCAACGAGAGAATTAAAAAACTCGCTGCCAAACAAAAAGAAAAATTGAATCCCTTTATAGTTGAGCTGGTAAAAGACACCTCAAGTTCAAGCGTTCCTTTTTCCCTTGAAGACATTGAGCAGAAATACCTTCCCAAACTCAAAAGTTTCAGAGGCAATGCAGGCGGAACAATACGAATACTGGAAATTTACCCCACTAAAGACAATTCAAATTTAACGGACATGAGGGAGTTGCACAGATTGGTCAGAACAAAAAGCGATTCATTGAAAAATGAAAATATAGAAGTGCTTTACGGAGGAGCCATTTACGATTTTGTGGCAAGCAGCAAAACCATACTCTCCGAAGTGAGAACTTTGGCAATGGTTTCCGCCATAGTCCTGCTTGTGATATTCATTTTCTCCTGTTTCAAAATACCGGCAATATCCCTTATCACCGCCATCAGTTTATCTATGGCAACGCTGTGGACATTTGCGGCGGCGGCGGTTTTATTCGGCAGAATAAACATATTCACAATAATACTCGGTTTAATAATACCGGCTTTGGGAGGGCGAAACGCCGTGCATTTGCTCTCAAGATACACGGAGGAAGTGCAAAAGGGTTTGAGCGTAAAACTTGCGCTGGAAAGCACCATGCTGGGTATAGGGCCGCCTTTTGCCGTTAGCGCATTCATAAGTTCTTCAATACTTTTTTGCTTGCTCATAGTTCCGTTGCAGGGGATTAGGGAACTTGGAATTGCTGGGGGGCTTGGGATTTTATTTGACTGGCTCGCCATAAATACCGTGCTTCCGGCAATGCTCATCGTTTTGCAAAAAAAACACAAGTTCCCCTTGTTCGCAAAAATAACTTACAAGTTTTCGGATTTTTCCCCAAGACCTTTGAACATAAACAAAAAATACACGCTTGCAATTTTGCTGGCCACCGTTGCCATTCTCATTTACGGAGTTTTTCCGGAAATGGAATACCGTTTCTCAAAAATGGAATTTCCAAAACCCTCCGAGCCTGTGTATGAAATTCTAAGGGATATAGAGGAGCACAACGCAGAGCCTATCATAGTTCTTTTCCCAAGCACAAAACACGCAGAGGCAGCCGTGGATAACTATCCGCAGATAAACTGGGTAACGCTCACAAGCCTTTTGCCAAGGGAGCAGGACAAAAAGTTGAGAATTTTAATGGAAATCCGTGCGGCACTTACACCGGAAATTTTGAAAACCTTGCGTGGCAGCGACTCGGTAAACGCAAACAAGATAGTGGAAAATTGGAACTTAAAACCCGTAGAAATAGCTGATTTGCCGGATAGCTACCAGCGGAAATTTTTGGGCAAAGACGGCAGCATAGGGGAATTCGGCTTTATTTTCCCGGCATTTGACGCTGACAATGGGCTTGAATGCCGCAGGTTTGCGAAAAAAGTCAACGAAATTTCGGTTTTAGGTTACCCTCTTAAAAGCACAGGGGAGCCAATAATACGTGCCGCTCTGCTGGATTTGAGTTTGCCAAGATTGCTGCACTGCATAGCGCTCGGCTGCATTACAATTTTGCTTTGGCTTTTGATATTCCAGAATGCGAGAAATCGCATATTATTGATTTTGGTATCTCCGGTGCTGAGTTTTTTGTGGTTTTTTGGAATTTTGCATCTGCTCAATATTCCTTTAATTGTTTACAGCATTCTAGCTCTGCCCTTTTTAATAGGCATTTCCATAGACGGTTCCCTGTTTTTATGGCAAAGATACTGGGAAGAGGGAACCGGTTCGCTCAAATTTGTCTGCGTGAACAGCGGCATAACGGTGCTGGTCTCTTACCTGATACCCACAGCAGCGTTTGCAAGCGTATGTTTTTCTTCGCATCCGGGGTTAAGGAGCCTGGGGGTGGTAACGGTTATAGGAATTCTAAGCATTGCCTTTGCGCACATAGCCATATTTCCGATTATAGCGTCGCTGGTTGATAAAAGGCGGTATATGCGGCGAAAAGCCACGTGAGGTGGCAATTGACCTTTTTATCCGCCAAAAAATCCTTTTTATCCTTGCAAATGAAAAAAATCCTGTAAAACCGTTTTTATTTACCTAGATTTGCCTTTGAACGCTAAAAAAGGGATATTATGAAAAAGATTTTGTTTGCACTCATCCTCATAGGAATGATTATAGGAGCATTCGCTCTGCTGAATTACAATAAAACCAAGCGAATGGAAGAATTGGCAAAACGCTCCCGTGCCACAATGGAAATCCCTGTTGTGATCAATGAGGTTGGGCAGCAAACTCTTGCCCGTTCCATAAGCATAAACGGGGTTTTGCAGGCAAAAAAACAGGTGGTTGTCCTTTCCGAGACCGCAGGGCAGGTGGAACGCCTTTACAAAGAAGTTGGCGATGTAGTCAATCAAGGCACCTCGCTCGCCCTTGTGGATGCAACCATAGTTTCCACACAACTGGAAACCGCCCTGGCAAACCTGGAAAATTCAAAAAGAGATTTGGCCCGTTTTAAAAATCTGGCGCAAAGCGGCGCGGCAACCCAGCAAACCGTGGACCAGTTGACCCTTGCGGTTGAGGCGGCTAATACCAATGTTGTGGCCCTGCAAAAACAGCGCAACAATACCACGATTAAAAGCCCGCAAAAAGGCGTTGTGGTTTCCAGAATGATAGAAAAAGGTTCCGTTCTCGGTGGCGGTTCGCCTACATTCAAAGTTGCAGACCTCTCGCAAATGGTGATGAATGTAGGTTTAACCGAAAGGGAAGTTGTGCTGGTTAAGCTGGGAATGCCGGCAAATATCCGCATAGAAGCCCTTAATCAAGACTTTCCCGCTGTTATAAACAATATCGGCATAGCGGCGGACATGAGCGGCAGGTATAGTGTTGAGGTTTTGATAAAAGGGGACACAAAGGGTAGCGAACTCCGCCCGGATTTGTCCGGAACCGTGAGTTTTGATTTGCCGGCAAGGGAAAATTCCATCATAATTTCAAGAAATGCCCTTGTAAATGGCGTCAAAGACCCAAAAGTTTACTTAATAGAGGGCGCAAACAAGGCTATCTCAAGGAAAATAGCCATCAGTTCCATAGAAGGCACGAATGTAGTTGTGCAAAGCGGTTTATCCGTGGGCGACCACGTAGTTGTAACCGGCCACCAGAATTTATTTGAAGGCGCCGTTGTGAGGATTATAAAATGAGCCTTTCGGAACTCTCAATCAAACGCCCCACATTCGTTGTGGTGATATTCACGGTTTTGGCCTTTTTGGGCGCAATAAGCTATAGCAGTTTGCGCTATGAAATGATGCCAAACATAGATTTCCCCATTTTTATAGTCGTGACCATTTATCCGGGAGCGGCTCCTTCGGAAGTTGAAAATTCCGTGAGCAAAGTTATGGAAGGAACTCTTTCCGGCGTGGCGGGCGTGGATTACCTGCGAAGCATGTCAAGGGAAAACGCATCCATTGTAATAGTGATGCTAAAACAGGGAACGGATGTAGATGTAGCCTTGAATGACGCTTCAAGGTTAGCCGGTTCGGCAAAAACCGAGTTGCCGGACGAAGTCTATGACCCGATGGTAATCAAGATAAACATGAACGCAATGCCGGTTATGACCTTGGCTGTTCGGGCGGATAAAATATCGGCTACCGATTTGTACGACCTTTTAAACTACCGCATATTACCGGAATTTTCCAGTATTTTGGGAGTTGGCGAGGTATCCATGCAGGCCGCTTCCCAGCGCGAGATTCAGGTAAATGTTGACCCGGCAAAACTGCAAGCGCAAAACTTATCGCTTTTGCAGGTTGTGAACACGGTTAAAACAAACAACATGAGTTTCCCTACCGGCAATATAAAAACAGACAGCCTAACCAGCTCCATTCGGCTTTCAGCTAGATATTCCGAAGTAGGGGACATAGGCAACACGGTAATCAAAAGAAATATGGACGGCACCCTGCTCAAGGTTGCGGATGTAGCGGAAGTTGTGGATGCAATCAAGGATGTCAACGGATTTTACCGTTTGGACGGGCAGTCCGCCGTTGGTCTGTACATAACCAAACAAGACGATGCAAACACGGTTGAAGTAGCCAATTTGGTAAAGGCAAAAATGAAGGAAATGGAAAATCGCTACGAAAAACAAGGGCTTAAATTCGGAATAGCGATGGATGGCTCCACAATAATACGCAATGCCGCAAATTCGGTTACCTTTGATTTGCTTTTGGCGGTGATATTTGTAACCATACTTATGATTTTCTTTTTGCATTCTCTTCGCAACGGCATTATAGTTATGGTTGCGGTTCCGCTCTCCCTTATTACGACTTTTATAGGGCTTGCGGTTATGGACTTCACCTTGAACATAGTGACCCTGCTCGCTCTTTCTCTGATAATAGGAACCCTGGTTGATGATGCCATTGTGGTTCTGGAAAATATTTACCGCCATATGGAGATGGGAAAAAACGCTGTGCAGGCATCCATAGACGGCATTAAGGAAATAGGGCTTTCCGTAGTCTCAATGACCTTGGTGCTTTTGGTGGTATTTTTGCCGGTTTCCATCGCGCCCGGCATACTTCGCCCGGTGCTCCAGGCATTTGCGCTAACCATAGTTATTTCGGTGGCCATATCCCTGCTTGTAGCATTTACTGCGGTTCCCCTGATGACGAGCAGTTTTGGAAAACTGACGAAAATCGAAAACAAGGGGTTTTGGAGCGGTTTGATTCACGGTTTTGAAGACCTGGTAAGTTTGCTCCACAAAGCCATTATGTCAATTTTGCATTGGGCTTTGAACCACCGCATTGCAGCTTTACTTTTATCCGGCTTGCTTTTTATCATATCTCTTCTTCTATTGCCCATACCCAAAATCGGTCTTGGTTATATAGGTTTCGAAATGGTGGCAAACGGGGATAACGACGGAGTGTCTGCAACCTTGGAATTTGTAAAGGATATTTCCGTTACGCAAAACAACGAGGTCACGCGGCAAATAGAAAACGATATTTTGCAAATGCCGGGAGTCAAAAGCGTTTATGCCGGAGTTGGAGCGAATAGTTCCGCATTTGGAAGCGGTGGTGCCTTTCAGACGAATATCGGCATAAAACTTGTGGATAAAAACCTTCGCACAAGGAGTTCCGAAGTCTTTGCCGCAGATTTGGAAAGGTTCATAAACGGAAAATACGCCGGAGTCAAAGCCATTGTTAAGGCAGATGAAATGATGGGCGGCGGCGGTGGCAATATGAATGCTCCCGTGCAGATAGTTTTGCAAAGCTCCGATAGAGAAGCCATGCTCGCTTTTGCAAACACGATGGTGGATACCCTTTCCAGAATTGAAGGCATACGCAATATGAAACTCAGTTCCGATATGGGGGCACCCGAAGTTGTGGTTGACATAGACCGGGAAAAAATGGCTCGCCACGGTTTGGATTTGGGTTCAGTGGGCGGTACCTTGCAATACGCCTTTGCCGGGGACCAAACAGCCAAGCTGCTCAAAGGCGATTATCAATATGACATAAACATAAGATTCGACGATTTTGACCGTCGCAGCGCAGAGGATGTGGGAAATGTCACTATTTTGAGCCAGTTGGGCGCACCGGTCAAGTTAAAGCAGATTGCAGACATAACCGAAGGCACGGGGCCTAATGTGATGGAGCGTTATGGGCGTATTCCTTCCATCACCTTGCAGGGCAACATAGAAGGACGTTCAATAGGCGAAATAGGCGTTGATTTGAGAAAAAAACTGGAGCAAAAATTAAAGGAACACCCCGATATAACCTACCAGGTAGAAGGCCAGCTTAAAAATCAGGCGGATGCTTTCAATGCCTTGTTCATAGCTCTTTTCACTTCCATATTCCTCGTTTATTTGGTTATGGTTGCGCTTTACGAGAGTTATCTCTATCCCTTTGTGGTGCTGTTTTCCATTCCTTTCTCCATCATAGGGGCATTGTGGATACTTGCGATTACCGGCAATAATTTGAGCATATTCACCTTGCTGGG
>JAISSJ010000057.1 GCA_031273195.1 Candidatus Fibrimonas sp. | reverse complement strand
CCTAAAAAAGATAATCGGCAACGATTACGCACTCGCTGCTTAAACAAGCAGTGCCGGAACTTGTCCCTCTCCTGCCGGGATAAGAACTCCGGACGCAATGCGGGATAGGGTTTTGCGCTCGCCTGAACGCAAAGCTTGAACCTCACAGGCTAGCTCTTGTTCTGCGCCAACCTTTACGGGCGTTTTCAAAAGCGAAACTTTAAATGCAAAGGAAACGCATGTATGAGCGAACGCAGAAGGAATCTTGGACAGGGGTTCGACTCCCCTCACCTCCATTATAGTTCTGGCAGAGGGTTTCTATATTTCCCCTCATGTCAAAACTCATATCCTTAACAGGCATTAAGCCCACAGGAACTCCGCATTTGGGAAATTATCTGGGGGCAATACGGCCCGCCCTTGAATTGCGGAAAAAATACGACACCGTTTACTTTATAGCAGATTATCACGCTCTGACAACCGTGCATAACAGGGAAGAAATGCGCAACAACACCTACAAGGTTGCGGCAACCTGGCTGGCTTTGGGCTTGAACCCCGAAGAGGGCTTATTCTACAAGCAAAGCGATATTCCGGAGATTTTTGAACTCTCATGGTTGCTCTCTTGCTTTACGCCAAAGGGTTTTATGAACCGCGCTCATGCCTACAAAGACAAGGTGGCAAAAAATCAAGCTGCGGGCGCAGACCCTGACGACGGGGTTAATATGGGGCTTTACGGTTATCCGTGCCTTATGGATGCGGACATTCTGATGTTTAAATCCAATGTGGTTCCCGTTGGCAAAGACCAAAAGCAGCATGTTGAGTTCAGCCGCGACATTGCAGAGCGTTTTAACAAGCACTACGGCAAAAACATCTTTACCTTGCCCGAACCTGTTATTCAGGCGGAAACGGATATTATACCCGGCTTGGATGGGCGCAAAATGAGCAAGTCTTATGGAAATACAATAGAGATTTTTTTGGAACCAAAGGAATTAAAGGCAAAAATCGGGAAAATTGTGACAAATAGCCAACAAATAGAAGAACCTAAAGACCCGGAAAAATGCCATGTGTTCGCCTTGTATAAGCTTTTTGCTAGCGAGGAGCAGGCTGCGGCTTTGGCGGCTCGCTACCTTGCCGGGGGTATGGGTTGGGGCCACGCCAAGGAGGCTCTGCGTGAGCTTTTGGAGGAGCATTTGGCAAAGCCTAGGGAGAAATACAATGCGCTTTTGGCGGATACAACGCAAATAGATAAGATTTTGGCTTACGGCGCAGAACAGGCACGGGCCATTGCCAAGCCTTTTATGCAGGAAATCAGGGATACGGTTGGGATTGCGGCTAACTAGCGGCAAGCAGTTTGTTTAGCCTGCGCCCGACCTTTGCCTTGTAGTTTGAAGCTCTATTCTTGTTAAAACCGGCGCGCCTTTTGGCTGCGGCCTTATCCAGCATACTGTAGAGCCTTGGAACTTCTTTTAAAACCTCTTCTTTGTTTTCTGAGTTGCGCACTATGCCAAGGCTTGTGCGAATAGCGGAACGAACAGAACGATTTGCTGCGTTTGCCTTTTTAGCTTGACGCAGTCTCTTTAAACAAGACTTGTTTGGCGGAACCATTTTTTTTGCAGCCACAGATTAACTCCGATAAATAGGATTGCTTATGGGAAATATAGTAAAAAATTGCCGCCACGTCAAGGTCTTTTTTAAAAATTATTTTCTATATTATCATAATGCGTTTCCTCTTATTGATCCAGCTTATCCTTCTGCTATCGTGCTCTTCTGTGGAAAAACGGGAAGCCCTTAGGGCAGACCATGATACCGACATGAACATCCCCGCCATAGATGACTTTATAATTTCGCTGAAAAAGGAATATATAGAACGGTGCTATATGCCGATTCTCAAGAGAATTCCATCAAATGCGCCGCGCCCTTGCGAAAATGACCTGCTTCAGCTCTTGGAACGCAGATATTCCATGGATTATACCCAGGAACATGTGGATATGGCGGCAGATGAATTATTTTTCACGGATATTAAGGACAGGCTTCAAAAAAAAATAAAAACCGAACCTAGCTTGCGCAATGCCGTTCGCAAAAGGTTTAGAAACATGGACGAGATTATAGCCTACTACAAGCCGAAATATACATTTAGAAAAACGGAGAAAAATAACGGCTAACATGGCTGTTAAAGATAAGTCTTTATTTTCGCTTTCGTGGCCTTTGGTTGTCACTTTTGGCATTGGGATGTCGCTTCCCATGCTGGATAGCTGGTTTTTGTCCAAGCGTTCAGTGGCTGCTGCTGCCGGCGTTGGTGCGCTGATGCCCGTTATTGGCACTCTGTTTATGGCTATACAGGCTTTTGCGCAGGCAGGAGCCAGCATAGCATCGCAGTTTTTAGGTGGCGACAGACCCCGCCATGCTCAGGTCACGCAAACGCTTGTAATAGCAGGAAGCGCGGTTTTGGGGATTGCGATGGGTGTTATGCTGTGGTTTGCAACCCCTGCAATAGTGGATCTGATGGGCCTTAAAGGAGAGCCTGCGGATGCGGCTATTAAATTTTTGCTCACCATTTCGCCGGCAATAGTGTTCAGAGCCTTGCAGGGAACGCTCACCAGCCTTGTCGCAACGCATGGCTATACTCTATGGAATCTGTTCGCAAACATCATCGCTTTAATTGTGAACGTGGCTTTGAACTTCATATTTCTGGGTGGCTATTTTGGCACTCCGCCTTTTATGCAGGGGGTTTACGGCGTGGCAATAGCAACCGGCCTGTCTTGGGTTGTTTCTGCCATAGTTCTGTGGATTATTGTTGTTCATTCGCTTGAGCACAAAACCAAATTAAACGATATTAAAAAAGGCTATTATCTGCTTTTGCCGGAATGGCTTAGAATAGGAGTTCCTGCGGCGGTTGAGCCTGTGAGCTTTCAGTTGTTTCAGGTTTTTGTGATTGCCATGTTCGTTAGGCTTGGGGAGGTTGCTATAGCGTCCAGGGTTTTTGCCGGGGCTTTTGCTATGATTGCGGTGGTTTTGAGCGTTGGCTTGGGGAGCGGCAGCCAAATACTTGTTGCGCATTTGGTTGGCAACAAGGAGTTTGACAAGGCGAATAAAAGGATGCATCAGAGCCTTATGTGGAGCAGCGTGAGCGCATTTTTGATGGCGGTTGCAGTGGCTCTTACAGGGCAGCATTTGCTCGCTTTTTACACCCATGACCCCGATATTTTGCGCATGGGCGGTTTGCTGCTTTGGTGCGACGTTGCGTTGCAGCCGTTCAAAGCGGCGAACATCGTTATAACAAATGCTTTGAGGGCATCGGGGGATTCCGCATTCCCCGCCGTGTTTGGAACCATATCCATGTGGACTTTGGGGCTTGGCACCACCCTGTTCCTCTGTTTTGGAATAGAGCTTGGGGCGGCAGGTCTGTGGCTTGGAATGGCATCCGATGAATTTTACCGCTCCATTGCAAACTATACCCGCTGGCGCAGGGGAAAGTGGAAAAGCAAGGGAGTGATTAGATAAGCCTCGCTGTTACAGGCACCCTGATGCTTTTATTCCAAGAACCGCTGCTGGCTTTTACAATATATATACCCTGCGGCAAATCGCCCAGAGGCACAAAATAATTGCCCTGCGCAAAATTCAAAGTGCGGACAATATTGCCTTTTAAATCAAAAATTTGAACAGTGGCATTTGCTGTAATTTGCAAATTCACCGCATTTTGCATAGCCTTCAAAGCATTGCTATGCGAAGCAACCGGCCAAGCGATTGGAGTAGGGCCGGGATCGCTTGAACTGCTTTGCGCTACCGATGAGGAGCTTGGTGTTTCGGATGATGACGAAGACAGGGCTGCTGACGAAGACGAAACCGCTGACGAGGAACTTGGCTGCCCTGAGCTTCCGATTACTTTAACATCAAGAGTTGGCGGCGGAAAATTCATGTCGCTTGCAATATAGTACCCCGGGTGCGGCGGCTGGTTGTACGACGAGTTTTGCCATGAAACCGCTACTCTGTAAACGGGGTCGTGCATCAGCGTGACCAATCGGTGGGTCGTAGGCATCGTGGTAATATATATTCTCAATGCGTTTGTTCCATTCGCAAAAATAACCTCCTCTCGCCAATCACCGAATAAATCCGCCTGAAGCACAGGATTGGATTTAGTGCCGTTGACCGAGCCGAAGCCGGTCGCAGTCAAGAGCCGTGTAGCACTGTTGTTTTTGATGTTCCACTTGTTGATTTGGTTGCCATCAAGAAGCTCACGGCTAAGTTCGCCGTCCCACCAGATAACGTGGTTTATCGAACTTGGAACATTTCCTACAACGGCTCCTGTAAGGTCGTAAAGCCCTAGGCTGCTGGCCGCCCAAAACTTGAACCCCGGCACATTTTTGTCAAGCTCCGCTGCGCATCCGCGGCCAACATCGGTATCAGCTTTAGGATGGTTGAATATGGTTGTGCCATCGCTTGCCTGCCTGAGCAGAACCCCGTGCCCTGTGCTCTTGTCCTCGTGCGGCATGTAAATTTGCGGAGTCGGATGTCCTTTTATCATATGTGCCACGTGGAGCGCATCACCGTGGCCCCACCCGGTTTTGTGCATTCCCTTGCCATCGCCCCCAATAACGGCCGCGCCTGTGATTATGTCATGTTTCCCATCACCGTTAGCATCGGCCACGCTTATCTGGTGGTTGCCCTGGCCGGCGTACCCGCTGTTGCCGGAAGCTCCCGAATCAAAAATCCATTTCTGCGTCAACTGTCCATTTCGCCAGTCCCAAACAGCAAAAGTCATACGTGTATAGTACCCTCTTTGGAAAACAGCGCTCGGCTTCTCGCCGTCCACGTATGCAACAGTCGCATTAAAGCGGTCAACTCGGTTGCCGTAGTTGTCTCCCCAACTGCTCACCGTGCCTCTGGCCGGCCAGTAATCCACCGTGGCCAGTTCTTTTCCAGTTTCCCCATCAAAAACCGTCAAATACTCAGGCCCGCTTAGAACATAACCATCCGTGTTGCGATAGGCAGTGCTATGATTAGCATTAGCCGCCGGCCCCATTTTTATGTATGCCCCCGAACCGTCCTTTGTTCCGGGGGCCGTTTTCATCATAACCTCGGCTTTTCCGTCTCCGTCAAAATCGTAAACCAGAAACTGCGTATAGTGAGCACCTGCCCTGATGTTTTGCCCTAAGTCTATGCGCCACAGCCGCACGCCTGCGAGCGTGTAGGCATCTATAAGCACGTTGTCGGTAATACCTGACTGAGAATTATCCTTTGCGTTGGATGGGTCCCATTTCAGCACTATTTCATAAATCCCGTCTCCGTTAAGGTCGCCCGTGCTACCGTCTCCGGGGGAATAAGTGCCTCCCTGGGCACCTGTTGGCGGCCTTTGCAAGTTGATATTTATGTATCCTGAGTTTGAACCCTCGGCGCTGTTTATAATCATTGCAGATTCGCTCGCCGATTGCTCGGTGCCGTCAACCACCGCCCGCACGGTATAGCTGCTATTCTGTGCCGCATTGGCGTCTGTGTAAACGGTAGCACCGGTAATAGGCGCTGAATTGAGTTTTGTTTCCCCACGATAAACGTTGAAGCCCGTATTATACGGTTCGTTAGCTAAAAGCCGCCAAGACAGGTAATACCCCTGCCCGACACGCACTGCGACTAAACCCCGGTTCAAACTTTCCACCTGCATTGTTCCTGCAAATACAGGCATAAAAAGGGCTATGCACACGCATATCACATACAGTATCCTCATAAAACCCCCTTTTATTAAGAAAAACACCTTATATATAAATATATAAATTTCTACCTTTCACCCACCATCCCAATTCTCAAACTCGTCAAAATTCTTTATGTCAGTTAATTTTACAAGGTTGTTGACAACAAAGCTGTCCCATTTTTTATCGGTTTTGCTTTCGCCGGCTGTATAATGAGTAACACTTTCGGTTAATACTTTTTTGGTCAGAAAATTAAAACTTTTGTTTATTTCAACCACCTCAATTTCCCTTCCATCTTCGTCATTATTCGGCATTTCTCTACTATAAGAATCATAACCTATAAATACAAATTCGCCGGTTCTATAACGGAACGTGTATTTCCAACTGCCGTATCTGCCGTGGCCATAGGCGATATACAAATTGCCTTTTTCGATTTTAACGCTGAGTTCGGGCGCAAAATATACCCCGCCGTCTTCGTTCTCAGATGAGAAGCAATCGCGGTTTTCCAAAGCGAGTTCGTAACCATTGCCGGTGTTAAAGAAAATTATGATACCGCGCCGGTTCCGGTCTAATTCTCCGTGTTGTTCATCTTGTACAATCTTATTTTTGTCCGTTCCTTTGATAATTAAAACCCGGTCGTCCTTGCCGTCGTTGTTCAAATCGCCGTGAAGTTCCTCAAAGAGGCGGTATCCTACAGGAATGGCTTTGTCGTTTGTCTGCTCCGTTTCTACTATTGACTGCTTCTTCATTTCTTCTTCGCTCTCGCAGGACAGTGAAAAGAGCGATAAAGCCAATGCATAAATGAAAAGTTTTTTCACCATGAAATCAACTCCAAGATTAAATTTTGTTTGAATATAGAAAATTTCGGGAATTATCCCCAATGTTCAGCAGAAGGGTTGTGTCGAATTAATTTCCCCTGAATTATATATTGTTCACATAGAAAAGCAAAGAATTAACACCATGAGCGATGCTGAATATATGGATGAACTATTTGTGGGTAAGTTAACAGGCTATGCTATATACACGCCACGCACCTTTGGGTGAGCGTATAATTAAGTTTTTGTTGTTTTTCGTGGCAATATTTCTTTTGATGTTATTTTTACGTTTGTTATTCTATGCAAAGATGAACTTACAATTTCATAATTTTTCAATTTATTTTCATTATGTTTTGATGTGTCAAACAAAACAATATTTAATCCGCCTTTTTCAAGTGAACTTTTATATTTAATGCCGTCAAATTCCAAATGTTTAAGGAATTCACTTATATATTGTGTTGCATAATAATTATTGGTATCTCCTAATATGGGTTTAGAAAATAATTCTGATATTGTATCAAATATTAATTTAAAATCAAAATAAGACATTCCTTTTCGTTTTGCAAATTCCCTTAATGGCTTTTTAAATAAAGCAGAATCTTTAAATGCATTGTGAAAATCGAAATTAAATAACTTTAATTCTTTTAAAGTTTCTATTTTTGCTATACTAATTGTTTGCTCTATTGTAGGTTGTATTTCTGCAATGGCAGTATTAACATCGCAGGCGGTATATAGATAACTGATCCCTATTGGATTTACCCTACCTTGTGTATTGCTTCTAAGTGGAGCGTCTGAATCTTCAGAATTAAAACCCCAAAATTTAATATTTTGTAGCGAAAATTTATTTATATAATCATTTTCCCATTCTTCTGGCGAAATATGCTCAATGTATTCCCAAATATTTTCATTTTTTTGATATTTATAACTATCTTTTATAGCAGTATTTATAACCTCATTGACTTCACTAGAAAAGTTTTCCATTTCAATTTTACGTGCCCTATATAAAGTGTAGCCTTTAGGAAGCATATATTTAACTTCTTCAGCAGTTTTCCTAAACAAGTCTATAAATTCAGATTTTGGAAAATATCTATTTTGAGTTTTCAATTCTTTTTCAAAATTATTCCATAGTTTTAATATTTCTTGCTTTAACTCAAATTTATGTTGCTGCCATTTTTTATTTTCTGCTGCTAAATATGATGCTAGAGCCATTGTTTTTTTTAACGGTTCTATTATTCTGAGTATTTTGGACATATCATTATTCATATTTATTTCCTCAGTTCATAATTTTCTCCATCCTTCCCATCAACTCCACCACCACATCCGCCTCGCTCATAGCATTCCCAAACCCATACAATTTCATCACCGCCTTGTCAAGCTCCCTATGCGCTTTGAGCAGCTCCGGTGGCATTGACAAAGGGTCGTATAAGTCCGCAAGGGAGCTTTCGGGGAATTTCGCTCTTGCATCCAAAACACCCTGAGCAAGTTTTTCTATCATCGCTTTTTGCACGTCCGTTGCATTGGGCCAAGGGAAGTTGTTGTAAACAATATCCTTTGAATAGCGGTACCGCATTTCAAGTCGTCCGCAGACTGCCCGCATCCAAGCATTATGGATGTCTGATGTCAGGATGCCGAAGTGGTAGAGGGTGGCCCCGGGGATAATCAACACCGAATCGCTTGCAATTATACTCGGAGAAATAAACCCAATAGGAATATATTTACGGCGTTCAGAAGACACTCGCGGAATTAATATATATATACTCTGCGGGATATTTTCTACATGGAAGCGGCGTGGCGTTTCTGCTATTTTACGTGTCCCTTCGCTTGTGCTCGCAAGCCTGAACTGTCTGACCGCCTCCACGCGTTTCATACATTCGGGCATTTTCCTCAATTCATCTGGCGAGCAGTCACCAAGCCATAGGCAATAGCGAAAATATCTGTTTATAAACTCATCCGAGCCAATCCATTTTCTGAACCATTTTTCAGCCTGCGGCTCCTTTCTCAAAAATTCATCCTTTTCGCTTTCCGTGAAAAGATAATTGCCGCCGTCAATAGGCTTATTCCCGATTCCGATTTCCGGCACGTTGCACAAGGGTTTGCTGCGGCTTTCTATGAAAATTGTCGGTGCTTTGAGCAAATACGGGTTTAAGTCATTATCGGTTTTTTGATAGCTGAAGCCAGCGATAACGCAATATACGGCGGCTTTCCCTTTTGCCTCGTTGCTCCATTTGAAAGTAGGAATGCCAAAATTTATATGAATTCCATTTTCCATCAATGGCTTCCACAGCAGAGGAACTTGTTCCCCCTGTGTTATTGAATTGGTTGATACAAATGCACATTTAATGCCCGTGCCAAGCGTATAATCGGCAGCTCTCTTATACCAGGCGGTGACATAATCCAAGTTGCCAGTTCCCTTGAACTCCGTGCCGAATATATTCAGCATATCTTCCTTCTGTGCAGGAGACATCAGCCTCGCTCCCACAAACGGCGGGTTACCTAGTATGTAGCTCAGTTCCGTTTTCGGTGCTATGCCCTCCCAATCAATCCGCAGGGCGTTCCCATGCACAATGGTAGCACCTTGCGTAAGCGGCAAGCGAGCGTAGTAGCAGCCGAACAGTTCGGATGCCTCAAGGTTCATCTGATGGTCGGTGAGCCACATCCCAACGCGGGCTATCTCGCAGGGAAACTCCTCATGCTCAATCCCGTAAAACTGACTTACATTCACGCGGAGCAAATTCCACAGAATATCAAACGAAAGCTGTCTGTTCTTGCCCTCTTTCGCCTTCAAAATCTCAAGCTCCAGCCTCCGCAATTCCCTGTAAGCGATAATCAAAAAATTCCCGCAGCCGCAAGCGGGGTCTAGGAATTTCAAAGCAGCAATCTTATCATGGAATTCTTCCAGCTTCTTAGGGGAATTTTTAACCTTCCCGAACTCCTCCCTGAGACCATCCATGAACAGAGGATTTATTAGCTTCAGGATGTTCTCCTCGCTTGTGTAATGCGCCCCTATCTCCCGCCTATGTTCCTTATCCATCACGCCCTGGAACATCGCACCGAAAATCGCCGGAGATATATTGCTCCAGTCAAACTCCGCACACTCAATCAAAACGCCCCGCATCTTCTCCGTGAAATCAGCGAAAGGCAAAGACTCGGCGAACAAGCCGCCGTTTATATATTGGAAGCCGGACAATTCCGCAGGCAAGTTCGTCTTAGCCTTCCTATTCTCGTCCGAAGTGTTTAGAATTTCAAACAAGTGAGCTATCTTATACAACAAATCGGAGCCATCTTTTTTGGAATTTCTCACATACTCCAAAAAGGAATATTGGGGGAATATATTCGTGTCCTCGGCGAATAGGCAGAATAGGAGCCTCACTAGGTAAACTTCTAGGTTACGCCCCGCATAGCCGCAGCTTTCAAGTGCGTTGTGCAGCTTCGCCATTTTCTCGGCGGCGCGGACATTGACTTTCATCTGCTCCTGCAAATGCGAATTGTCGCTTTTCCCTAAGAGACATCTGAACAAATCCAAATGCTTCCGCAAGTCCGTCAGCTTGAAATCAATCTTCTTCTTGTCTATGTCCACGATTATGGTTTCAAAATCGCACACCATAATAATTTCAGGGCTAATATCCTCCGGCAGCGACTGCACATACTCTTTCAACTGCCTAAACGCATCAGCCAAGCTCTTTCCCTTGCTTTTCATTTCAATGGCGATTTTCTCTTTCAAGAAGCAGTCTATGTAGCCGTGCTGCCCCTGCCTTTTGCAGACGGGATATTCAAAATGCTCACTCGGAATAACCGTTATTCCGAAGATGTTCAGGAATTCCTTTAGAAACAACTGCGACTCTGGTCGTTCCTTGCTTGCCTTTTCCCATTTCTTGGAAAAAGCGATGGCGAGAGAGAGGAG
>JAISSJ010000061.1 GCA_031273195.1 Candidatus Fibrimonas sp. | reverse complement strand
CTCACCACCAAAATCGTAATCGGCAAAAGAACAATCTCATAGAGGATTTTAATGCCCCATTGCGAAGGGATAACCGCATAAGAGAAAAGCGGGGTTCCCCAAAAGGCTATTGTGATGAACACAAAACTGTCTATAGCCTCCCCAACCATGGAAGAAACTATAGCCCGCACCCCAAAGCGCTTTTCACCATGCTTTTCCTTCATTTTTTTGAATATCACGTCATTCACAAAATCGCCAACCATGTAGGCCGTGAGGCTTGCAATTAAAATCCGCCAGGTTCCGTTCAAAGTTGCCTCAAAAGCCTTTTGAGCCTCCTCGCTCCAAAAGGGTGCCCCCGGCATTAGAATGGCAATTTTAAAGAAAACGACCATCAGCAGGTTTGCGCCAAAGGCATACCACGCGGTCAAGCGGCTTGCCCTATACCCGTAAACCTCGCTAAAAACATCCGATAAAATATAGGTTATGGGAAACACAAGCACCGCTGCCGGAACAATCAGGGAGCCTAGGCTTATCATTTTAACCGCTATTACATTGCTAACCAGCATAGCCGTTATGAACAGCACGCACAATTTGGTAAAGAGGGGGGAGGACATAAGAAGTTGAATTTAGTAATTTCTATATTTTATAAGCAATGTCCCCTATACCCTTTGCTAAAAAAATTAGATGGTTTTTCATGCGCTTCCGCTCGCCGCAGGGGTTGAGGCATTGGTTTGAAAAGAAGAGCGGCGGCGAAAGCGAAATGTTTCAGTATAAGGCAGATATTTCCAGTTGCAAAAAGGTGATTATGTTTTTGCCTATGCAAGAGGATAAATTTTTTGCAATTTTGCCTTTTGCAATGGCCCTTTCGGAAAAACGGGACTCAAACGATTTTTTGGTTATAACGGATGAGAACAACCGTTATATTTTGAGAGCTTTAGGGTTAGAGAGGCTGGCTCTTTTTTACAATAGCGCAAATATGCTCTACGGCGAGGCGGATTTCTTTGAAATGGAAAAAAGGGTACAGGATCAAAAATGGGATTTATGCATTTTTTTGCAGGAAAATGCTTCGTTGCCTTTCCTCTATTTGGCAAGAGCAACCCGTGCCGTCTATCGCATGGGCTTAAAACAGGAATTTCCGTTTTTAAACATAACTCTGCTAAGTTCCTCATATAATGAGGATATTTACGCAAACAGGAATTTTCTCTATAAAACATTTCTTATAGACCCTAAAAAAACGGAAGAAGAATGCATTCGCGTTACGCAGAAAAACGAAAAGTTTAGTTCAAGCTCAAAACTGCTATCCACATCAAACACCATATTGCTAAACCTGGAGCCGCCTGTTAACGGAGAGCCTTGGTCGGAGAACGATGTATTTACCATTTGCAAGTCATTTCAGCCTAAATGGCGATTAATAACCATTGCCGCAACAACCAAGCAGCTTGAGCCTTATGCCAAGGTTATGGATGAGCTGGAAATGCGAAGCAATCCGGTTCTTTTGCATTCGGAATCCATATTCAGCGTGCTAAGGCAGTACCCTGCCATAATAACCATGAACTCCCTGCATTCGCATTTGCTTTTGAATTTGAGCAACATAAAGATTCTTATGCTAGAGCAAGACGATGATTACGTTATGCCCAACAGCCAAAGAATGTTAAAATTCCGCAGAGACGGGAATTATTATTCGTTTGCCAGACTGGTCGCAGATTTCTTGAAAGAACGTGATGCCGTGAAACCGGTTGCCAAATGAAATGCGTTTTGGCAAAGCCCAGAGGTTTTTGCGCAGGTGTTGAACGTGCTATTCTAATGGTTGAAAAATCCATAGAGAAATTCGGCAAGCCGGTTTATGTGAGGCATGAAATTGTGCATAATCGTTTTGTGGTGGATAGCCTGCGAGAAATCGGAGCCATATTTGTTGAGGGTTTGTCGGAGATACCCGAAGGAGCAGTTGTTATATTTTCTGCGCACGGCGTGAGCAAAAATATTTACGAAAAGGCAAAGAGCCTGCACCTGAAAGTCATAGACGCAACTTGCCCCATTGTGAAATCCGTTCATAGAAGCGCAATCAGGTATGCAAATTCCGGTTGTTCCATAATTTTGATAGGCCATCAGGGACATGCGGAAATAGACGGCACTTTGGGGCAGCTTCCGCCCGGCAGAATGTATCTGATAAGCTCGGCGAAGGAAGTTAAAAAATTGCCGATAACGGGGAAAGACGTTGCATACCTTACGCAAACCACCCTTTCCTCCGAAGAAACGGCAGACACAATATCGGCATTAAAGAAAAAATATCCCGGCATACTGGGGCCAAAGATGGGAAACGTTTGCTATGCCACTACCAACAGGCAAGGCGCGGTTCGTTCCATATGCAAAAAGGTGGAGTTGCTGCTTATAGTAGGTTCCCAAAATTCAAGCAATTCAAATCGTTTGAGGGAACTCGGAGAAGAGCAGGGAATCAACAGCATTTTAATAGACTCCGTGGAAGATTTGAACAAAGATATGTTCGCAGGGGTGAATTCCGTAGGAATATCAAGCGGAGCGAGCGCACCGGAGCATTTGGTTCTTGAAATAATAAAATGGCTAAAAGAGCATTTTAGCCTTGAAGAGATTATAGAAGAGCAAACAGTTAAAGAAGTGACAAAATTCCCCTTGCCCGCAGAGCTTGAGGGGTAGGCTAATTGCCCTGCCAGCGAAATTTCTCTATTTTATCAGTATCACAATGAGCAAAAACAGAACGACTGTCGGTAGTTGTTACGGTAATATTGCCTCCCGAATTAGAAACGGTAATAGTTCCATTTTTGATCGGGGGATCGTAAGTATTATTTGTAACGGTTATAGAGCTTCCGTCAAGAGTCCATGTTCCGATTATATCAGAATTCCATACACCTCCGGTAAATGTATAATCACCATTTGCCCTAAATTCCAAATAACCGGGTTCGGGACAGTTAAGAGATTTGTCGTCCGCAGTTCTATATACCCCCTCAAAAGACCAAGAACCGACAAGGCATTCTTTTTTAAGCGGAGTTTTCGCGCAAAGTTCCTTATGTGTTGGTTCTTTATCTTCCGAGCAGGCGAGAACCAGAACCGCAATAGCGGCAAAAGCGAGAGAAATAGAAAGTTTGTTCATAGGTAATAATATAGAAATATCGGCTGGCATTTTTTACTATATTAATTTCATGTCTCGTTTTCTTATTGCCGCATTTATTATTACACTGATTTCTTGCGCGAGCAAAGCACCGCAACCGCAAACAGAACAGCAAACCCCGGTAGCTCCAACTGTTGTTATAGACACGGTTCGCGATACCCGCACGGATACTCTAAAAATAAGAGATAGCGTTTTTATAAAGGAAACGGAATCTTTTAAGACCTTGCAAAAAAGCATAGATTCTTTGATTACAAGAAGAGAAACAGGAAAGGCCATAGAGTTGCTTAAACAGCAGGTTCAATACCACAATAATCTGGACCAACTTGGATTTCGCACTTTGCAACTGGCTAGTTTGCTTCATCAAACAGGGCATAGCGCAGAGGCCATTGCGATTTTAGAGGGCTTTGTTGTGTATAAAACAACCATAAATTACTGGATAGACAGCGCAAATGCTTTGTACGACAGAATTATAACGGCAAACAGAGACGGTGTTGATTCATCTAAACTGGAAATAATAAATTCCTTAACTGCGCAAATTCGCAACCTGAGAAACGCAAATGCCAATCCTGTTTTGATAACGGATTTGGCAGACAGTTTGCGTTCAATGGCACCGGGCGACTCTATTTTGATATGGCTGGAAAAACAATTGCCGTCTCAAGCTGAAAGCTCCGATGCTTTTTGCGAAGAACAGAGAAAAGTTGCCGCAGACAAATTTGCCACTGCCCGCAAGAACAAAGCAAAATCAAATGCTTTATTGAGCGAGGCAATAGAAGCTCTGGATAAATGCCTTGCAAAAAACCCTTCCGTAGAAATGAGAAAAAAAGTAGTTCAAAACAAAGAACTGCTAACTAAAGAATTGAAAATGTAAAATGAAAATCAACTCTAAATTTGTACTGCTCGCCGCATTACTCCTCCTAGCTTCCTGCGCACCTTTAAGGCCGCTTGCGCCGGAGATACCCAAAGGCTATACCAGATATGAACCTACTGCAACCATTCAAAAATCAAAAGAAAGGGATGCGGAAATTTTAAAATACGAACAGCAAGTTTCAGATAGCGGGCAGCAAATCCCGGATTACGAGCGGCCAAAATCCCGGAACATAACCGGAATAGACGCATGGGATAAAGTTCTTTCGCAGTGGCTAGGCACTCCGTATTTGCTCGGCGGAAACACCAAAAGAGGAACTGATTGCAGCGGTTTTGTGTCCAGCGTTTATATGGAAAAGGAAGGAATGCCTATACCCCGAACATCAAGAGAAGGATTTAGAAAGGGGAAATCTATTGCAAGGGATAATCTGGTTATAGGCGATTTGGTTTTTTTTGGTAATAGATTCAGGGTGAGCCATGTTGGGATTTATGTTGGCAAGGGAAATTTTATCCATGCGAGTACATCAAAAGGCGTTACGGTAACTCCTCTTGACGACAGTTATTGGAAGCAGAGATATATCGGAGCGAGGAGATATTTGTAATTATGGCAAATGATTCAAGAAAGTTCGTTTTGCAAATTTTGTGCCCGGACAAGAGCGGGCTTATAGCGGCATTTACCCAGGGCATAGCGCAAACCGGTGCAAACATTCTGGATTTAACCCAGCACACTGCAAAAGACATAGACGCATTTTTTTTGCGGGCGCTTGTGGAATGCGAAAGCGATGCGGTTCCAAAAATAAAAGAGCATTTTTCCAAAATGGAAACCGAAAAATCCATGAAATGGCAGTTGCACAATGCCGAGCATAAAACCAAACTCGCATTGTTCGGCTCCACCACCGATCACTGTTTTTACGAACTTTTGCTCTCTCACAGAGACGGAGCCTTGCCTTGCGAATGGACTTGCATAATCTCCAATCACACGGTTTTGGAGCCTTTGGCTAGGGCTTTCAATTTGCCTTTCTTTTTGGTGCCAAGCGATATTCCCAAAGCGGAGCAGGATAAAAAGTTCAATGAAATTTTACGTGCCTCGCAAACAGAAGGGATAGTGCTCGCCCGTTATATGCAAATTTTAAGCAAGGAATTTACGGAAACCTGGAAGTATAAAATAATAAACATTCATCACGGTTTTCTGCCGGCGTTCAAGGGTGCAAAGCCGTATCACCAGGCGTGGACTAAAGGTGTTAAAATAATCGGCGCAACGGCGCATTTCGCAACTGCGGATTTAGACCAAGGCCCGATTATTTGGCAAAGCGTTCAGCAGGTTGCGGACACTGGGAGCATTGAGCAGTTTATTCAAATTGGAAAAGAGGTTGAAAAGCGTACTTTGCTTTATGCGTTGAAACTCTGGCTTGAACACAGGGTGTTTTTGCACGGGGAGAGGACTTTTGTTTTGTGATTTTTGTAAATTAAAGTGAGCTTGGAGAAAATATGCAGAAAAAATCGGAAATAAATGACGACTTGCGCAACTTGTTTGAGCATAATCTCTTTATCGTGTGGAAACCCGAATACGATTTGGGAATACCCATTATTGACGAGCAGCATCGCGGGATTGTGACCACCATCAATTCCCTCTTTCATGCTATGCAGAACAAGCACGGCGAAAAGGTGCTCAAATCGGTGGTCAACATGGTCACCGAATACACGCATATTCATTTTGATGTTGAAGAGGACTTCCTGCGCAAGTTCGGCTTTACAGATTTTGAGAAGCATCATGAATGGCACAATGAATTGAGAAGCACACTTTCCAGCGTTGAGAACAAGAGCCTATGGGAGCACAACCCGCAAAAATTTCTGGAATTTCTTAAAGACTGGTGGATTGACCACATTTGCAAGAAAGACAGGATATTCAGGGATTTTCTTTTTAACGCTAGGGGTTAAAATCCCAAAAACAAAACCTGCGGAAAATCGCTGCCCATTTTCCCCACCAGAACACCCAAAGCACGTAAATTGGAATCCAGAATTAAAGTCAAGGGCAGGGGAGCGTCTGCTGACTTGGCCAATCCGAAATTTCTCAGGGAATTTCCGTAGGGGTCAAAATAGAAAGGGAAAGCGTTTCCGGCGTATTGTGCTACCATTTTGCTCACCTTGTCGCCATAGGTGTGAATGTCTTCGCCGATGTTTATTAAATAAATCTGCACACCTCGTTTTTCAAGTTCGCTTTTGTTTTTTTTCAGAATTGCAAATTCTTCTCTGCAAGAGAGGCAGTGAGTGGCAAAGAAGGAGAGGACTATGCGTTTTGCTTTTGCCTTCTCGGCATTTTTTTTCAAGTCGTCTCTGTATAATTCGCCTTTGTTGTCGTTTGCTAAAACAAAGAAGTTTGGAATTATGCCGCCTTGCAGTTCTTTGGGCAGAGCGAGCCTTTCGGATTGCTGTGCGAAAGAAAGTGCAGTAAGGAATGCTGCTGTTAAGAGAACTATTTGCGTTTTGGACTTCATTTTTTGAATAGACCTCCGTAGCCTGCCCTATGCAGAAATCAAGTTCTCAAAGAGAGCCATCACAGCTTCTTTGCTTATGTCCCTGTAGCGGAAAGCGTGAACTAAATTGCTTATGTTCATTTGTTTAAGCCTTCCCCTTCCTTGCCCTTGACGAATTTTATTAGCGGCGTTGTAAAGCATTCTCACCGCTATTATAGCATTTATTTCATTTACCTGTCTCGCTTTTATGCTTGGTGGCGGCACTTCAAGGAACGGATGGAGTTTGGCTATCCAAAAACAATACAAAGCTGCTTCGTTCCATTCGGACATTTTTATTCTGTGGAACACATGAAAATACACCCTGCGGCGTTCCACGAGTTCAATTATATTCGCTATGCAACTGCCAGATACTGAAAGCCTGTCTCTTGGCACGTCAATTTCATGGTTCCAAATCCATTTCATTAACAAGCCGGCTTTCTCTTTTATTTTCTCGTCCGAGATTTTACCGAACCAGGGGTAATCGCTGGGGTTAGATGATTCTACCATTCAAAACCTGCGGCTCTGATTGCCTTGTCTGTTTCGTGAATTAACTCTTTGTCTTCCATAAGCCAGTCAAAGAAGTCCTGGTTTTCAGGTCTTATTCTTTCGTTCTGCACGATTGACAATTCTGCGTTTTTGTATTCTTCGCAAACTTCGTCCATCCATTTGTTGAACTTCTCGCTTCCGGGTTCCAATATCGGCTGATAGTCCATAGTTACTCCTTTGGTGAAGGTTAAAAGAGAATATAGTAAAATGCTGGCTGAACGCCACCAAAACCCTACTCGCACCTCGCCCCCCACTCCTCAATCTCCCTCACCCACTTCTCCCAAAAATCCGCCGCCTTGAATGAATCCTTTAGCTTTTCCAAAGCCAAGTCCTGCTTTTGGTGCGAATTTTCTAGGACGCTTTCCAAAAGCAAGTATTCTGTGCCTTTGCAGGAAAGTAGGGATAAGGAGGGTTTGTATAGGCAGTTGTATATGCCGAATTTGTGGGAGCAGTCTGGGTCGGCTTTTTTGTAAATGAGAGATATGCCGTTGCTTTTGCAGGGGGATTTTTCCATTTTCAGGTTCTTGGAGAGCGTGGAGAAGGCTATTGAGGAGTATTCGGTTTCACGCTCCGGCTTCCAGTGCAGTTTTGAGGTTTGGCAATAGCCTTTGTAATCTTCCCTTGCTTGGGAATAAATTTCATTCGCAGGCTCATAGAAAGATGTTTTTTCTATGCCCCAGCCGTCTAGCAGGGTCTGTATTTTCGCAAACTCGTTCCATAGCGTTTGCGTTTTGTGCCAGGCTTCGTTTTTGTGTTTGGGATGCTCGGTTTTTAAGGCGGTGTTTGAGGCAAGTTCTAGGGAGTCCGCTATTAGACGCTGACGCTCTATGAAGCCTTTGGCGGCATCGGCTTTTGTCATGCAGACTGCGATGCTTGTTTTGTTGCCCGTTGCTTTTTTATACAATATGCGGGCATCGTGGGCGTTTGGAAGGGCCGCTTTTGCGATTGTTATGGATGTGTATTCTGAACTCAAATTCTCTTTGCCGTTTGAGATTTGCTGGTTTACCATGCGTTCTGTTATTACTTCTATGGACGAGTTTATTTGCTTTGCTAGTGCGGCATGAGCTTCGCTCAATGCTTCGCTTTCGTGCTCTCCTACGCCTGTGCCGCTGAACTCGCCCGATTTGCATTCGGGGAAAGTCTGCGGCTGCCATTGCTCCGCAACAGGTTGGGGCTGGGGGGAAGTCTGCGGCTGCCGCTCCGGGGAAGCACAGGATATGAGGAGCAGGATTGCTAAAGCAAATAAACTCGCTGTCATTGTTTTTACCTCTTGTATTTTGACTCGTAGGCCGCTGTGCCTTCGTCCAGTTTTTTCATCATGTCGTCTTTCTTTACCCTTAGCTCAAACTCCTCTTGGCTTGAGGAGGCTGCTACGACTGCTCTTTTCAGCAGGTCGGGGTTCAGGACAAAGAGGGAGTAGATTTTGTA
>JAISSJ010000014.1 GCA_031273195.1 Candidatus Fibrimonas sp. | reverse complement strand
TAAACGAAAGCGATATTTTTTCTTATTTGCTCATGTCCAGGATTTTATTTTGGATGTTCGGCGAAAGCATAAATATGGAATCGCTGGAAAAGGCTATTTCCGGCAGTTCGCAGAAAGCTCTTGGGCTTTATGGGAAGGATCTGTATAAGGATTTGTCTGCAAAAATGAGCGGTTTGCTTGAATACGTTGGCGAGCAAAGCGCAAGGAACGGGAAGCCGGAATTTTTGCCGCTTTTCGTAAAAGGATTGCTGGAGCAGAGAAAACTGGATGTGGAATACGGCGGCAGTGTTGACGAGTTTCCAAAAAAAATAACTTTGGAGCCTTGGGCTTTGATTGTATATAAATCGTCTTTGTACATTCTATGCCCCGACCGATTGTCAAAATCCCAATGGAAAACCTTTAAACTATCCCGCTTTCTGCATGTTAAGATTTTGAGCGAAACTTTTGAAAAAAAACATGCTCTCCTAAAAAAAGAACTTGACAGGATGAAATACAGCGGAACCATTTGGGATGTAAAAACCGTTCAAGAGGAAAAGCCCGTTTTGGTGAAGCTGAGATTTGATTGGTATTGCCGTTTGAATTTGCAAGAGCATTTGTTTTTGGACAATATGAAAATAATTGAGCATAAGAGCGAGAAATGGATAGAAGTTCGCATGAAAAGTCCTATAAACAAAGATTTGCTTGCGTGGTTACGTTTTTGGGGGTATAATGTTCGGGTTATCGCTCCGATTGAGTTGAAGCAGGAGATGGTTGATTATGGGAAGTGGTTGCTCCTTCCGAGTTAAAAACTCAAAAAAAATAGTTTCTATTTTTGGCACAAGAAATGTTTGGGTTCACGGAGAGTAATGGCTAGTTTACCGATTGTGTGCATTGTTGGCAGGCCCAATGTTGGCAAGTCCAGTTTGTTTAATCGCATTTTAGGGCGCAGAGCTGCCGTTGTAAGCGACCGCGAAGGCGTAACCAGAGACCGCCATTACCAAGAAGCGGAATGGCAAGGAACAAAATTCACGCTTATAGACACAGGCGGTTTTATGACAGACCAGCAAATTGATGTTTTGGCGGACTCGGTCAGGGAGCAGATTTTTGCGGCTGTAAACGATGCGGATTTGGTTTTGTTTATGGTGGATGTTCGTGTTGGAGTCACCACGCTTGACGAGCAGTTTGCGAAATTAATTTTAAAAACGGAAAAACCTGTGATTTTGGTTGCGAACAAAAGCGAAGATGCAAATGACCGGGCGGAAGGCTGGACTTTTTTGCCACTCGGAATGGGAACGCCAAGAACGGTAAGTGCCCTCACCGGTTATGCGGTGCTCAGCCTTTTAGATGAAGTTGTTATGCTGCTCCCCAAAAAAGAAAATGCCAAAACAGAACAGGCTGCAATCGCCTTTGCAATTCTGGGCAGGCCTAATGCCGGCAAAAGCACATTGCTTAACAAAATGCTCGGTGAGGAACGAGTTGTGGTTTCCGAGATACCGGGCACAACAAGGGACTCCATAGATTGCGATTTTAAATATAACGGAATTCATTTCAAAGTTACAGACACGGCGGGGCTTCGCAAAAAGGCCAAGGTTGCAAAGCAGAAAGACGAGGTTGAGATTTTCAGCAATATGAGAACTATGGAGAGCATTCGCCGCTCGGATGTTGTTGTGCTATTGCTGGATGCTTTGCGAGGTTTTGAAATTCAGGATTTGCGTATAATAACGGAAATTCGCAAAGCTGGCAAAGGTTTGATTTTGGCTATCAATAAATGGGATATTTTGGAAAACAAGGATTCAAAAAGTTTTGATTTGATTGTGAAGGAAATCAGGGAAAAAGACCCGCTTTTTGAGTGGGTGCCGGTTATTTCAATTAGCGCATTGGAAGGTTTGCGGGTGAATCGTTTATTGCAGGAAATTCAAACGGTTTATGCGAATTGCAAAAAAGTTATAGGCAGGGATAGGGTAGCGGAAACGTTTAAAACCGCCATTGAAAAAAATCCCCACCATTCCCGCAGCGGGCATTCTGTGCATTTAAAAAGGGCTTGCCAAATTTTAACCGACCCTCCCGTGATAACCATTGAAACTCCCTACCCTGATTTGGTGGATGAGCCTTACAAAAGGTATTTGCTAAAGACCTTCTTTGAGGAATTCGGCTTGAAGGGTGCGCCTCTAAAGCTCAATTTTGACAGGAGCTTGCATTTGCGGAGCGATGAGGATTTGGAGAGGTATTCTATTAAATGAGCTACCCATTCAAAACCGAAAAAAATGTTTCCGGCAAATAAATATTCTCAATTTCGTCATCAATTACCGCCTTGAAAAACTGAGCTATGTCTTTAGGCGTAAAACCCGCAATCCCGCACCCTATTTCCGTAACGAGAAATTTTAACTCCGGGTGCGATTTTGCAAATGCTAAAAATTCGTCAATGTAGGGCTTCATTTCTTCTGCGGTTTTAAACATTGTGGGAATGGCATAAGTTTTTCCCTGCAAGCCAACGCCCTGCCCCCAAACCGCTCCCCATTCCATAGCGAGTTCCGCTGCTCCGCCGCCGTGAAACCCGGCGAGGTTGCTGCCAAAAACAAAAATTTCATTTTCGTTCAGGGATTTAATCCATTTTGGAGAGATATTCTGCATAAATGCTAATATATAAAACAAAACCTTTATAGAGGATTTTTGCTAACTTACCAAAATGCTTCGCGCTTTGGAACTTGCGACTTATGCGATAAAAAATTGCCGCCCCAACCCGGCGGTGGGTGCTATTATTGTGAAAAACGGCGTGACGGCAGGAGAGGGTTATACCCAGGAACCCGGCAATGCTCATGCGGAAATCGTCGCTTTGAAAAATGCGGGCGAAAATGCAAAGGATGCTGAATTGCATGTCACTTTGGAGCCATGCAGCCACTATGGGCGAACCCCGCCCTGCGCAGATGCGATAATAAAAGCGGGAATTAAAAAAGTTTATTACGGTTTTTTAGACCCCAACAGCCAGGTAGCGGGAAAAGGAATTGAAAAACTGAAACAGGCGGGAATAGAAGTGATAAAAGAAAATTTAAATGGGCAAATAGATGATTTTTATGAATCCTATTCCTGGTTTGTAAAAAACAAAACGCCTTTTGTAACAATAAAAATAGCTCAAACCATGGACGGCTTTATTGCAAACGGCGATAGAACTCCGCTGAAAATCACAGGCGAGGAATCTCAAACGGAGCTTCACAGATTGCGTAGCTTTTGCGATGCTGTTGTAGTTGGCGGCGGCACCTTTCGCTCAGATAATCCGCAATTAACGGTGAGAAAGGCAAAAGGGGCAAATCCGCAGAAAATCATTTTCAGCAGGAGCAATTTTAACGGCGGAACTTTTGAAAAAAACTGGCATTTAATGCTTGCGGATTGCGCCGAAAAAGGCATGCACCATATATTGGTTGAAGCCGGAGCAACGCTTGCAGAAAAATTGTTTGAAATGCCGAATTCCTTTCAGCAGTTTTTATTATGGACTTCACCGCTAAGGCTAGGCAAAGGCCTTTCTTGGAGCACAGGCATAACCGGCGACTGGCAAAAAAGATTTGCCTTGCGAAAAACCTGTATGCAAGGCGATGATTTTTGCGAGGAGTTTATAGTATCCCCTTAATCTTCGCAAATCCCTGCAAAACTCCGTTCACAAAGGACGGGGAATCTTCGTCTGAATACTTGTTTGCTATTTGCACGGCTTCGGATAAAATCACTTTTATGGGCGTATCCGCTATCAGCATTTCCGTCATCGCTATTTGCAGAATTATCTTGTCTATTGTGGAAAGCCGCTCCGGAGACCAGTCCGAGATTAGTTCCAAAAATGTATTGCGAAATTCCTCTTTTCTTTCCAAAACCCCATCTGCCAACTTCATGCCGAAACTCTGCATATCGCTGCTGATGGGATTTCCTTCCAAAACTCCCGGCAAACAATAACCCGGAGGCTCACCTGTTATTTCCATCGCATATAAAAGCTGAAGGGCAAAGACCCGTGCAGGCCTGCGCGATACGGTGGGCATTAAGGAATCCTTTTGTACAAGTTCGCCACCTCAACAGCGGCAAGGGCTGCGTCCGCTCCTTTGTTTCCGCATTTTAAACCGGCCCTGTCCATCGCCTGTTCTACGGTATCGGTTGTTAGCACCCCGAAAATCACAGGTATTTTTCCCGCCCTTGCCAAGTGCGCTATGCCGGAATTTACAGCACTTGAAACGTGCTCAAAGTGCGGAGTTGCGCCACGGATAACAGCTCCCAAAACTATTACGGCATCAAATTTGCCGCTCTCTGCAAAGCGGGCCGCTGCACCCGGCAACTCAAAAGCACCGGGCACCCAAGCAACCGTAATATCGCTTTCGCTAACGGCGGTTCTTTTTAATTGCGCAACCGCTCCCTCCAAAAGGGATTTTGTGACAGTTTCATTAAAGCGGGAAACTGCAATAGCAATTTTCAAATTTTGCCCGTTTAAAGAGCCTTCTAAAATTTCCATAGCTTGAAGATAGAAAAAATGCTGATTAACTAGTTGAGGGAGTAGGGAGTAGGGAGTGGGGAGTGGAAAAAACCATGAATTCAAGTGTTTTTCTACTCCCTACTCCCTACTAGCCACTCCCCTAACGAATAAATCAGCGTTTACTACTTTCCACAATATGAAACCCAAAACCAAATTCTACATAAAGTTGAACAAACCGCATGGCTATGAATGCAGCCATGCACCTGCAAACCATGAGTCCGTGTTTTCCCTGTTCCCACATGAACTCATAAAAAACGGGCTGCAATGCGCTGGCAGGTTGGACTTTGACACCACCGGCTTGATTTTGCTTTCAAACGATGGCGAGTTCATACACAAAATAGAGCATCCAAAAAAAGGCTTTGCAAAAACCTATGTAGCCACGCTTGCCCAGCCTTTAACCGAAGATATGCAAAAAAAACTCTTGGCCGGAGTTTCGCTCCACGGCGAAAAACGCCCCAGCACGGCACTGGAACTAAAGCTCATAGCGGAAAATATCGCCGAAATAACGATAAAAGGCGGGGTTTACCATCAAGTTAAGAGAATGTTCGCCGCAGTGGGCAATAAGGTCACAGCCTTGCACAGGAGCAGGATTGGGGATTATGAGCTTGGGGAGCTGAAGGCTGGGGAATGGGATTATTTAGTGGCAAAACCTGCCGAAATGCCCCAAATTCGCCAAAATCCTCAATAATTCCCCCAAAACCCTTGACAAAACGCATTTCTTTTTCTATATTTGTTGCCTATGCAATTTATGCCCACATACCCCACCATGCCCGACCCTCTGACACAGGCTCGGCGGGGTGTTTTGTTTGGGGGCAAAAGCAACATTAATGTAGGGGCAACCCTTGCGGTTGCCCATTTTACCGCATATATAGGGCAAAATTTTACCCCCCCCCCCCCCCCCCCCCCCACCCACCCCCCCACCCCACTCTCCCTCCTCACCCCCCTCACGCACCCCCCCTCCCCCCTCTTCTTTTTTCACTATATATAAACACAACCCCCCCCCCCCCCCCCCCCCCCCAATATATATTATTTATATATGTTACAGGCCTGAAACGGTTGGCCAGGCACAGAATTTGTTCCAAAATATGCTTCCGCAGCATTGCGGAACCCCCAAATTGCATCAAAATACGCTTCCGCAGCATTGCGGAACCCCTAAATTGCGTCAAAACACGCTTTCGCAACTCTGCGACACCCCTTTTTCATCATCAACAGCAAGGAGAAACATAGATGAAAATCAGCAAAATCCACACAATCCACCTGCGGAACGACGAACATTTCCAGTTTCACACGGAATTTCGGGATTTGGTACAAAAAGAAACCCCGCTGAAACTCAAAATTCAGCAGCAATTTGAGGCATATCTGCCGCTCTATGGGCGGGCGGACGAGGCTCTCAAAAAAATCAACAAAAGCTCCCTAACTGCCCAAATACAGGAAGCTGACAAGGCGAGAGACGAAATCTTTCTCGGCATGGCGGAAACGGCAAAAGGCGCGCTCAAACACTTCAATCCGGAGGTTCGGGCGGCGGCGAACAGGCTCAAAATGGTGTTTGACACCTATGGGAATGTGGCGGTAAAGCCTTTGAACGAGCAAACTTCGGCGGTTTACAATCTTTTGCAGGAATTGCAGGGCAAGTATGCCCAAGATGCGGAGGCCGTAGGCATAACGCAGTGGGCGGTGGAGTTGCAAGCCCGGAACAACGCCTTCAGCGGGCTTATGAAGGAGCGTTTTGACGAGACTGCTTCAAGGTGCGATATTGTGCTTAGGGAGGCTAGGGTTGAGCTTGACCAGTCTTACTTTGCCATTCGTGAGAAAATTAACGCTCTTGCTATTGTTGAGGGCGAGGCGGATTATGAGAATTTTATCAGAACCCTCAATGCGGTTATTGCGAAATACACGGCTATACTCAACTCTCGGCAGGGCAAGAGGGGGAAGAAGGAAACTGAAAACACGCAAACCAATGGAGGTTCAGTATGAAAACTAGAAGTTTTCTCTTGGCGGCAGGCGTTATGCTTGCTATGGCATTCACATTTTCCTGCTCGTCTGACGATGGGGACGAGAACGGCGGCGGCGGCGGCGGTGGTGGCGGCGGCGGCAATGGAGGCAGCGGTTCTGTGTCTCATGGCGGCCAGAAATACAAGACCGTGAAAATCGGCAATCAAACTTGGTTTGCCGAGAATTTGAATTACGCTGGCAATGATAATTCAATTGGCGTATGCTATGATAATGCCCCTGCCAATTGCACAAAATACGGTCGCCTTTATAACATTTCAGAGGCAATGTCTGCTTGCCCTGATGGCTGGCATTTGCCAAGCAGAGATGAGTGGACGATTTTGATGTGTGGTGGGAAAACGAAAGAGGATTTGTTGGCGAAAAATGGCTGGAATAATGGCAACAACGGCACGGATAAATATGGCTTTTCGGCCCTGCCTGGTGGCCGCAGCACGGCAGTCGGCGGTTTCAACTCTCTCGGTCAACTCGGCGTTTGGCGGAGTACCTCCATGTACACATTAGTCATAGGCTCCAACGCCGGCGAAGGGGACTCGGATAACGACAACGATGAAAGTTTGTTTTCTGTCCGGTGCTTGAAGGACGAAACCATTGCCGTTGTTCATGGCAAGTCTGTAAATTACGGCAACGAAACTTATCCAACGGTGGTCATTGGCACTCAAACTTGGTTTGCTAAGAATTTGAATTACGAAGTTGAAGGCAGTAGATGCTACGGCGATGACCCTGCCAACTGCGGTATTTATGGTCGCTTGTACGATTGGGAGACGGCTAAGACAGTATGTCCCTCCGGTTGGCATTTGCCAAGCAAAGAGGAGTGGGATAATTTGACGTGTAACATAGGCAGTGATGCCGGAAAGTTGAAGGCAACGAGCGGTTGGAATTATGGTAACGGCACGGATGACTATGGTTTTTCGGCCCTGCCGGGCGGCAACGGCTACTCGGATGGCAGTTTCAGCCTTGTCGGCATCGACGGCAACTGGTGGAGTGCCAATGAGCACGAGAGCATGAGCGACTACGCCTACTACCGGTACATGGGCTACAGCCTCGGCAGCGCAGGCTGGAACGCCAACTACAAGTCTATCCTGGTTTCAGTGCGTTGTCTCCAGGACTAAGCGGCTGGGGTGCTTGCACCTTGCCGCCGCCCCTAGCGAAGTGAAACGGAGCAGGGGGCTTGGGAATGGGATTATTTTCTACTTTACCCCCAATGACCAGCCAATCAATCCTGCTCAAAAAAGTACGCCCCTTTGCCAACAGCTCTTGGCAAAAAGAACAAAACATATATTTGAAAAGCGAAAACGCCGCTGAAATAGACGGCAGCGGCTTGCTTGCGCTCCCGGCTCTTTTCGCCATAGGCGCAGATTTTCAGGAACCGGCTAGGGACGATGTCTATTCCTTTGCAGACGGATTTGAAGCCATGCGCAGAGGCGGGTTTTACGGCTGCCTTTACGAAAGCAAGGAAAATCCCATAGACGATTTGCACCAGCTCACCTCTTTCAGGCTGATTTGCGAAAAGTCAAATTTGAATATCTCCCTCTTAGCCTCCTTTAGCAAGGCAAACGAGCATAAAAGCATAAGCGAAATGCTGGAACTCGCAACCGGCGGAGCAGCCGGCTTTGGGGACAGCGGAGTTTTCCCCGAAAATTTGCGGTTTTTAAGAATGGTTTTTGAATACGGCAAGGCAACCGGCAAAACATTTTATTTCCACCCGCTTGAACCGTATTTGTGCAGCACAGGTGTTGTGAATGAAGGCTTTTACTCGGACACAATAGGCTTTAAAGGGATTCCCGAACAGGCGGAAACCATAGCCGTTTACAGGATTTTGGAATTCTCGGAATGGTTCGGAGTTCCCGTGCATTTGAGGGAAATTTCCTGCAAGAAAACCCTCGGCTTAATTTC
>JAISSJ010000013.1 GCA_031273195.1 Candidatus Fibrimonas sp. | reverse complement strand
TCATATACCATGGAGGTTTCCTCTCCGGGTTTGGACCGCCCTCTAAAGACAAAAAGGGATTTTGAGAGAAATTTGGGTAGAAGGCTCCGCATAACGCAAAACGGCAGAATAACAAAAGGTATTTTGAAATCTGTATGCGAATCTTCTATAACTTTGGAAACTGCTGGCGCAAAAGGCAAAAAACCTGCTGCGGAAGTTTGTGTTCCTGTAAACGAAACTCTAACAGCGAAGGTAGAACCCTAAGAAAGGTGAGAAATGGCAAAGAAAAGCGCAAAAAAAACGAGTCTGATAAAAGAGGCTTTGGAGCATTTGGCAAAGGAAAAAAATGTTGCCATAGAAGATGTGTTTGTGGCCTTTAAGGAATCTCTTATAGCCGCAGCTCGCAAGTACACCAAGTTGCACAAAAACATAGAGGTGGATGTTGACCCCGTTACCGAAGATATTAAAGTCGTGCTTAGGGTAGAAGTGGTAGATGATTTCCCCGACTACGACCCGAATCTCTCTCCAGAAGAAGTGGAGAAAATGGATGAACATTATATGCTGGAAGAAGAAGCTAAGGAATATCACCCCGAAGCCGAAGCCGGTTATATGCTGGAAGTGGAATTGCCCTTTGATAATTTCGGGCGTTTAGCCATACAAGAGGCGCGCCAACGCTTGAAGCAACGCGTGAATGATGTGGAACGCAATCGCATTTTTGAAATTTACAAGAACAAAATAGGCACTTTAATAAACGGGCAGGTTTTGAGGATTGAAAAAAACGGTGCCATAATTTCCATAGGCAGCACGGATGCGGTTCTTCCGAACAGCGAGCGCATGGGCAAGGACCGCTGGAAATTAGGGCAGTCCGTGAAGGCCGTTATTTCCGGTATTTCGGAGCCGTCAAAAGGCTCCGGCGCACAGGTAACCTTGTCCAGAGTGAATAAGGATTTTGTGAGCGAATTGTTTAAACAGGAAATTCCGGAAGTTTACGACGGTACAATAGAGATAAAAGGCATTGCCCGCATACCCGGTTACCGCGCTAAGGTTGCCGTTTATTCAAGGGACGACAGGGTTGACCCATCCGGCGCCTGCATCGGGGTTAAAGGGCAACGCATACAGGCAATCACAAGAGAACTCAACAATGAGCGCATAGACGTGGTGCATTGGGATACGGACCCGGAAATATATTTTCGCAGGGCTTTGGGGGCTACCAATAACATAAACATAATAAAGTCCTTTGAAGTCCCCGGTTTTAATCCGCCACGCACCATCGTGATAGTCGGCGATGAAGATGTTGGAATTGTTATAGGCGACAAAGGGCAGGCGGTTCGTTTAGCCGGGCAGTTGCTGGGAAAGGAAATTTGCGTATTCAGCGAATCGGACTGGGGTAATCATACCGAAGAAGAAAGAGAAGCCCTGATACATTCCCAAGACCCCCGCACCATTGTAAAAAAGACCGCTTCTTTAGATACGCTATTTAATAAGAGCGAAGAAAATGCGGAAGAACCTTCTCCAAGCGAGGCAGCAAACTCTGATGAGTAATGAACTGATATCAATCAAGGCATGGATAGAAAAACACTCCTTTGACCAAAACGATTCATTTACCTTTTTGGTTGGAAAAACTTTGGATGGCGTGACTGTCAAGTCTGTGAATACAAAAGTTTCCGAAGTTGCTTTGGATTCTTATATAAATGATATTCGTGTCGCTCAAAAAAGAAAACCGCCGAATAAAGGAGTGAAAAAAAAGAAAACCGAAGCGGATAAACCGGAGAATTCCGGAGGCGGAAATGTAACATTAAAGAAAATAAACAGACCCAAGCCCAAACCTGCGGCGGCGCCTCCACCGGTTAAAGAACCGGAAATCAAGCCCGAGCCAGTGGTTCCTGCTCAAAAACCGAGCATTGCCCCGGTTGAACTTCCTGTTGCCAAGCAACCGGAAAGCAAGCCGGAACCAGAGGCTGTTCAACCCGTTAAAGTTGAACCTGCTCAACCTGCGCCGGTTCAAAACGAACCTAAAAAAGTTGCATTCACGGCAGATGTTTCCAAAGTTGTGGACCCCGCTGTTTTAGCGAGAATTCAAAAAAGCAAGCAGGAAAAAGCTGCCATGCGAAATGCCCAAAGAGGCGGCAACAGGGGCGGTAAAAACCAGCAAGGCAACAAAGGCGGCGGTCAAAAGCAAACTTCTGCAACAGGTTATAGCGGGCATTTGCGCCCTCAACCAAGGCAAACCGAAAACAAGGCGCAAGCCGGTGTGCAAATTCGGCGCGCCGGTTTTGGCACAACACTTCAAGATGTTTTATCTGCAAACACTCCTGCGCATAAAAACTTTTTAGACAACAGAACGCACAACGCCTCCAGAGGCCATGAAGATTCTCGCGGAAAACGAGGCAGAAAAGGCAAAGACACTCAAAAAGACAGGGAACTCCAAAAGGAAAATGCTGAAAAAGCGCAAAAGAGAGTTTCCGATGTTATGGTTTCTCTTTCCAAAACGCCGACTAAAAAAGTATATAGCAAAGATAAAACCCATAGCGAAGGGGATGCCCCTTCCAAAGTAATTCAGGTTTCGGCTTTTGTTTCTGTTGGCGAGCTTGCGGGTCTTTTGGAGCAGCCTTCCGCTCGTGTTATAGGCAAGTGCATGGAAATGGGCAAAATGCTCACCATAAACGAAAGGCTGGATTTTGAAATGGTGCAGTTGGTAGCAGACGAATTCGGTTACGAAGCCGTGCTCATGGAAGAATATCAGGAAGAAACCCTCGGCATTCAAACCGATAGCGAAAAGAATTTAAAGCCGAGGCATCCGGTTGTAACTGTTATGGGCCATGTTGACCATGGAAAAACTTCGCTTCTCGACTACATTCGCAAAACCAATGTGGTTCGTGGAGAATCCGGCGGCATAACTCAGCACATAGGCGCCTACGAGGTGGAAACTCCAAGCGGAAAAATCACATTTTTGGATACTCCGGGGCACGAAGCGTTTAACGCAATGCGCGCCCGCGGCTCACAGGTTACCGATGTTATAGTTTTGGTGGTTGCTGCGGATTCAATGGTGATGCCGCAAACGGTGGAATCTATTGACCTTGCAAAGGCGGCAAGAGTTCCTATTGTGGTAGCAGTCACAAAGATTGATTTACCAACTGCAAACGCCGATAAAATCATGTCCCAGTTGTCCGAGAGAGGCGTGCAGGTTGAGGAGTGGGGCGGCAATGTGAGCTGTGTTAAAATATCCGTTAAAACCGGCGAAGGCATTTCCAAGCTATTGGAAACCCTTGCGCTTGAATCCGAAGTTTTGGAGTTAAAGGCGAACCCCGATACCGGCGCAAAAGGTGCGGTTGTGGAAAGCCGCTTGGATGCGGGCAAAGGAACGATTGCAACCATTCTGGTTCAGAACGGAACTTTGCGTGTTCGCGATTGCTTTGTGTGCGGAAATTACAGCGGCAGGGTTCGTGCCTTGTTCAACGAGCGCGGCGATAGTTTAAAAGAAGCCGGCCCGAGCACGCCTTGCCAGGTTTTAGGATTCACAGGCACACCGCAAGCAGGTGATGATTTGGTTGTTGTAGATAGCGACCAGGCGGCTTCCGAAATTGCGGCAAAGCGTCAGCAAGCCGCTCACGAAAGGGCTTTGCGTTTCCGTGCGCATATGTCTTTGGAACAGGTTTACGACGAAGCAAAGTCCGGCAAAATATCCGAGCTGAACTTGGTGATCAAAACCGATGTGGCCGGCTCTTGCGAAGCCTTGGCCGAGTCTTTGGCAAATCTTTCCAACAACGAAGTAAAAATTAAAATCGTTCGCAAGGGCGTTGGAGCAATCAACGATGACGATGTGCATTTAGCTTCACTTTCCAACGCTATTATAGTTGCGTTCCATTTAATGCCCTCTCATTCCATAAGGGAGCTTGCGGAGCAAGAAGGTGTTGAAATTAAAACCTATCGGGTTATATACGATGTTATAGATGAAATCAAGGGAGCAATAGAAGGCTTGCTGAAACCTGTTTCCAAAGAGGAGATAACAGGCGAGGCTGAAATTCGCCAGATATTCAGAATACCAAAAATAGGTTTAATTGCCGGTTGCATGGTAAAGAGTGGCGAGGTGGACAGGGAATCTCAGGTTCACGTTTATAGAAACGGCGTTGAACTCGGCATAACAAAGGTGCAGTCTTTGAAACGGCAAAAAGACGATGCTTCCTCTGTTAAAGCCGGGCTTGAATGCGGCATAGGGCTTAAAGGTTACGATAATATACAGGAAGGCGATACCCTTATATTCTTCAAGCATATAACCGTAGCTCGCACCCTGGCTGATTTGGCAAAGGAGAACAAGGGTTGATATATGCAGGGTAATCTAAGAACAGTCAGGTTAGGCGCACTTATACAAAAGGAGATATCC
The DNA here is from genome assembly GCA_031273195.1 of Candidatus Fibrimonas sp. GTDB lineage: Bacteria > Fibrobacterota > Fibrobacteria > Fibrobacterales > Fibrobacteraceae > Fibrimonas. The sequence continues at coordinate 8,429 of JAISSJ010000013.1, read as the reverse complement.
GCTCTTTTGCACAACGGGCTTAAAAATCCTAATGTAGGCCTGGCTTCTATTTCCCATGTTGACGTAACTCCGGACCTTTCATATGCGACTGTTAAAATTTCCGTTATGGGTTCAAAGCAAGAGCAGATGAAAAGTTTAAATGCCTTGCAGCAGTCCGCCGGCTTTATACGCTCTCATCTGGCAAAACTGATAAATATCCACAGATTCCCTGAACTTCGCTTTGTGTTTGACGAAGGGCAGCAACACGCCGCCCGCATAGATGAAATTCTGCACGAACTGAAAGAGAAAGGGGAGTTGTGAGTTCTGCCTTTATACTTATAGACAAGCCTGCAGGCATAACTTCTTTTAGAGCACTCGGTGCGGTAAAGAGGCAATTCGGCACAAGGAGGGTTGGCCATGCGGGAACCCTTGACATGGCGGCTAGCGGCCTGGTAGTGGCGGCTCTTGGAAAATGCACAAGATTATTGCCTTATATAGAAGCTCAGGAAAAGGTTTATTCGTTTAATTTGCATTTGGGAATTTCAACCGACACCTTGGAACCCACGGGAAACATATTGAAAAAAGATGATAACTCCGTTAGGACAGCAAAAGAAGTTGATGCCGTTCTGCGAACTTTTACCGGTGAAATAGAGCAGGTTCCGCCTACATTCAGCGCAATAAAAATAAACGGCAAAAGAGCAAGCGACCTTGCACTGAAAGGTCGGGATGTGGATTTAAGTTCCCGAAAAATCTTTATCCATGAATTGTTATTGAACGAAACCGCTCAACCCAAAACATTCCGCATCCTTTGCAAATGTTCCAAAGGGACCTACATTCGTTCCTTGGCCAGAGATATAGCGGAAAAATTGGGAACCTGTGGTGTTGCGGGCTGCATAAGGCGACTCGCCATAGGCGGCATCTCCGTGGAGCGGGCTTCGGACCGGCTTATTTTGCCTCAAGAACTTTTGAACTGGGAAATTGCGGATATTAAGGAGGAAGAAGCGAGGAGAATTTTGTGCGGGATGCCTGTGGTGGAAGCTTGCGGCCAAAGGTTAGCTGTGAGCGGAAATCCCGTATTTGTATCCTGTAACGGGCAAATTATTGCCGCAGCAGAGGTTCAAAACGGCTATCTTGTGCCGAAATTTCAGTTATCCGGGTAATTTTTTTCTAAATTAAAGCTAATATGTTAATAGAATTATTAAAAAGCAAAATCCATAGAGCTACGGTAACCGATGCTTGTTTGGATTATGAGGGGTCAATAACAATAGACAAGGAGCTTATGGAAGCTGCTGGTTTGTTTTTACATGAAAAGGTTCATGTGCTGGATATTAATAATGGGGAGCGGTTTGAAACATATATAATAGAAGGCAAGCCTAAATCGGGCGTTGTGTGTTTAAACGGAGCAGCAGCGCGCCTTGTGCAAAAAAATGATTTGGTAATAATAGCCGCATATGCATCAATGACTCCAGAAGAGGCAAAGGGCTGGCATCCCAAGGTTGTTAAGGTTAATGCAAGAAACAAGATTGTAGGTCCTAAAATGAAATGATTTTTTTTGGTTGAACACCATAAACAGAAATTAAAACTAGGAAGGGAGAAAAATAATATGAATGGCATAAATTACGAAGATTCTTATGCTGAACTCAAAGAGGAGTGCGCGCGCATATCTTTGGATATCACGGAGGCTTCGCGCTTCTCGGGCGAGAAACGTGCAACGGAATACCAAAAACTCTTGAATGAGATTTTGGCACTTAGAAACAAAGACCCGAACAGTGAAGTTTTTGAACTTCATTCTCTTTTGGGTTTAATGTTTTTGAGGACTGACCAGCAGAAGTCCGCCATTGCCGAGTTGCAGCTTTCTTTAAAGCTGGCAGAGGTAAGCGGAAGCCCGAGCAACGATGTTGCCGGGGTTTGGTATAATATGGGCATTGCCTATATGGAGCTGAATCTGTTTGATGATGCCTATAATTGCTTTCAGTCTTCGCTTGCGCTTAGGCCTCACAACATAAAGTGCTTCACTTCTATGGCGGTGGTTAAGCAAATGCAGCGCGATTTCAAGAAATCCTATGAAATTCTTTGCGATGTGCTGAAGTATGAGAAGCCGCAAAATTCGGATATAGAAAAGGTTTTCATATCGCTTGGCTATACTCTTTTTCATTCAAAGAATCTAACGGAAGCGATGGAATGCGCGGATAAAATTCTGCAACAGGTAAATGACAGGAGTGAAAAGGCACTGAAATTGAAAGGCACTATTTATCATGCGCAAGGCAATTATAAAGATGCCTGGAACTGCTGCAATTTGCTTTTTTCCCAGTCTCCAAATTCATCGGAAGGGCATTTGCTGGCGGGAGCACTCGCTTCTTCCGAAAAAGATTACCGCAAGGCTTTCTTTCACTATAACAAAGCCAGAAAAATAGGGCGTATCTATAGTTTTACGCTTTACAATTCAATAGCAACCGCTCTTTCCAAGTTGCAGAAATTTTCCATGGCATTAAAAATATATCGCTATATTTTATCCATAGATCAAAACCCGGCACACAGGAATTCCGCAAGAAAATCCATAAACTTTTTTGAAAGCATGGCCGCTCGCAAACTGTTGGAAAGCATGGATGCCGCTAACCAGAAGGACGAATCCAGATTTAGTTTGCCCGCTTATGAGGTTTTTAAAGAGGCTTCAAAAGTTTTGGACAGCGGAGATTTGGAAAAGGCCCTTCCGATTCTGCAAAAAGCGCAAAATACCGAAGGAGCAGACAAAGTTTGGGAAATAGAAAACGCCATGGGGCGCATACACTACAAAATGCGGAAATTTTCCGCTGCTATTCCTTATTTTGAAAATGCTGTGGAAAAATCCAATAATTCCGTTAGCGTTTTGCATAATTTGGCTTCTGCTTTGGCTAGGAACAACGAATACGAAAAAGCCTTGGGCGTAATAGATAATTTGCTGAAAATACAACCGGACTCTCAACCCGCAAAGAAAATGCGCGCTGTTATTCTAGGCAAGCTCGGCAAATACACCGATTCGGTTGAATGCCTGAATGAGTTGCTTGAAAAGGAACCTAGGGATGCTAACTCGCTGATATCTATGGGCAGGGTTTGGCAAGAGAAGGGTGATTATGTAAAAGCTCACGAATGCTTTGTGCAGTTGCTTGCGAAAGAACCGGAAAACGAAAGGGCGGTGATGTCCATAGCCATAAATTACAGCAGGGCGGGAGATTTAAAGCAAGCTATCAATTTCACAAGGTCTTATTTGAACAGAAACCCCTTGTCGTTCTCGCTGAATCTGACTATGGCAAACATTTTGCGTTTTCATAAAAAGTTCAGCTACGCAGAGGGCTATTACAGGAAATGCGCTCAGAACTACAATAGAGAAGTTTACGAGGGCCTTGCGGACTGCATATGCCAGATGAGAAGGCTGGATGAGGCTTTGGTTTACTACGAAAAGATAGCGGAGATGGAAAAAGACAATTCGTATTCCGTTTCCGCTAAAAAATCCATAGCCTTTATCTATCGCTTAAAGCAGAATTACACAAAGGCTCTTGAGATTTACAAGGACATAAACTGGGAAGCGGATTACTTCTTTTCCTCCTGGCGGAATGTAGCCCTTTGCTATGCGGCTCTTGCGAGCAAACAGAAAAATGCGGGAGGAGCCGCTAGGCGCGGCACCAGTTATTTCACAAAGGCTTTGAAACTTTACGAAACCATAAAGGAAAAAGAAAAGGACAATCCAAAGCACTGCGCGAGAATAGATTCCCTTATGGCGGAGCTTTACGCAGATAAGGGCGAATACACTCAGGCTTGTAAAATATACGAGGTTGCTATGGAAGGTCCCTATTATTTTATAACTTGGAAAACCTATGTGAATTGTTTAATCTTGCAAAAGCTTTTTAAAGAAGCTTTGGACGTGTGCAACAGTACGCTGGAGAAATTTTCAACTGATGATAAAGCCCGCAAAATTCCGGAGGATCTGTATTCATATAAAGAAGAGCTGGAACTCGCCCTTGACGGCGACTCTGTTGCGGAAGAGCGGCTTTTGCAACTTGTAGCTGAAAGATTGAAGAATAATTCCGATTGGCTATCTTCGGAAAATTGAAGATGAGTACAAAAAAAGCCATTCTGCTATCACTTGCGAGCTGGGGGCTTTTAACATTGTCCTTTCCGCCGCTCCCGCTTGGCCCCGGAGCTTTGATATTTTTGGCGCCCTGGTTTTATGTTTTAAAAACAGCGAGCAAAAGAACGGCTTTGCTATCCAGTTACCTCGGAGCTTTTTTGTTCAATGCTGCCAGCATATATTGGCTTTATCATGTTGGCGAGGTTGCACCACCGGCTCTTATATTTTCCGGGCTTTTTTTGGGCTTTGCTTTTTTAAGCCTGTTTACGCTTTTATGCGCTTGGGTTTTTGTTAAAATTAAAGGACTTTTCGATGGAGCTGCGCTGATTCTTCTCTTTTCGTTTTTTTGGGCAGGCATTGAGGTTTTGCGCTCTAAAGGAGACATGAGCTTTCCCTGGCTTTCTTTGGGGCTGGTATTCGGCAATAGCATTGAGTTTATGCAAGCATTCACACTTATCGGAGTTTTTGGGTGCTCTGCGCTCATTATAGCTTCAAATATGTGTTTGGCTACTGCTGTTTTGAAAAAGAAGAAGCTATTTGCCTTTGTTCCGTTGATTTTAGCAGCATGCCTTTATATAGGCGGCTATGGAACTATGATTTATGAGGATAATACAACCTTCATAAGGGATGAGGTGATTAAGGATACAATAACAGTCGCACTGGTGCAGCCCAGCATTCATCAAACTAAGAAATGGAGCAAGGAATATTACGATTCCGTTATGAGACAAACATGGGATTTATTCGCAACTTTGGATCCCGGCGATGTATCTCTGATTTTATTCCCGGAAACAGCCATTCCGGACGATATGAATATCCGTAATAGTGAATACGAATTTTTGGACAACTATGCGACGAAAAACAATACGGCTATAGTTATAGGTGCCTTAAGTAAAATCAGAGGCAAGGAACAAGGAAAAAAGGGATACAGTGTATATAATTCGGCTTTTTTATTCGGTTCCGGTTATCCGGCGGCGGAATACAGGAAAATACACCTTGTGCCTTTTAGCGAAAAAGTTCCTTTTGACAATATTTTTCCGGTAGTCAATTATGTGGATTTGGGCGGCGGAGATTTTTCGCGGGGAGACAGCCTCTCCGTATGGCAACCCGGAGGTTTTAGCCCGCTTGTATGTTACGAGGCTATTTACGGCAGCATTTTGAGAGATGCAAAGCGAAAAGGCGCAAAATTCATAGCCAACATCACAAATGATGGCTGGTTTATGAGAAGTATTGCGCCATATCAGCATTTAAATTTGGTACGTGCCCACGCTGTGGAGAACGGTATAGGCGTTGCTAGGGCAGCCAATACCGGAATTAGCGCATTCATAGAGCCAAACGGAAGGATAATAGAGAAAACCGAGCTGTTTGAACAGAAGATAGTAGTTCGCGGCATACCTTTGTCAACTCGTTTTACGCTTTATTCGGTGATAGGTGATTATGTTGAGCTATTCTTGTTTGTGTTTTCGCTGGCTATGATTATCACCGCACTCTTTTTTCGCAGTCGTTTAAAATAATAAGAGCCCCCAACCGACGGCTGGGGGCTCATTAATGGTTCGTTATTTTTTAGCTGCGGCTTTTTTGGCGGGTGCCTTTTTAGCCGGAGCTTTTTTAGCTGGGGCTTTTTTGGCAGGTGCCTTTTTAGCCGGAGCTTTTTTGGCCGGAGCTTTTTTAGCTGCGGGTTTTTTAATAACGGTTTTTGTTGCCATGAGGAATACTCCTTTTGTTTGTGAATGTCATACACAAATATAGATTTTTTTTTTCAGTTTGGCAACAAAAAAATTACATTTTTAAATTTTTTTTAAAAAAAGAAAATTATTTTTCGTTTACCCAGCTCTTATAATTGCAAAAAGCATTCACTCCGGCTTCCCAAAAGTTTGCAAAAGTTTTTGCAAAGGGTGGAAGTTTAAAAGGATGCATTCTCAAAATATCGTGCATAACCAGAACTTGTCCATCGGTTTGCTTGCCCGCGCCAATGCCGATTGTAGGCGTGTTTATAGCCTGCGAGATTTTTTTTCGGGGCGAGTATGGAATGTGTTCCAAAACTATTGAGCAAGGTTCCAGGCCGTCTAAAATTTTCGCTTGCTCAAAAATTTTCTCCGCTTCTTCTTCGCTTTTCCCAACTTGTTTAAAACTTGTTGCGGTTTGAGGCAGCAAACCCAAGTGACCAACTATCTCTATTCCTTTTTCTCTTATGGCGTTAAGAGATTCCATAGGAAGCCCTTCTATTTTCACGGCATTAGCTCCGGCTTCTATCAATTTCATCGCATTTTGCACGGCGGTTTTCGGTTCGGAATCAGAACCGAAAGGCATGTCGCTAATAATATAAGTGTTTGGTGCACCACGTTTTACAGCACTTGTGAATATGCACATCGCTTCCATTGAAATGCCGGCGGTTCTATCCATTCCAAGTACAACATTTGCGGCGGAGTCCCCAACCAAGAGCATATCTATTTCCGCTGCCTCTGCCATTCTGGCAAACGCTACGTCATAAACTGTGACCATGGATATGGGTTTCCCGTTTTTTTTCATGGAATAGAAATCTTCTTTAACCACTTCCTAATCTCCTGGTTTCCAATAACCATTCCCAGGATTTCAAATTATCCAATGCTCCGGTGTGGACTTTCAAGTGCCCTAGGAAAAAATTTTCAATGCGCTGCCATGAGTTTTGCCTGTTGCTTTTTCCGTTTGCGAAATTACCGAGTTCCTGAAGAAAAATCGGGTCGTAGCCGGATTTTCGCTCGCCAAGACAGCTTTTGCACACTGCGCCGCCCAAGGCTGGCCACAGATCCGCCGGGCCTTGCGAAAGTTCCTGCCCGCATTGCCCGCACTTGGAAAGTGTTGGCGCATAACCTAAAATATCGCACAATTTGTGGAGCCAAAGCGAGAGGGAATTTTCTTTTACAGCATTTAACTCTAAGCATTCCAAATTGTTAAGCAACCATTTGAATTCTTCTTCTGCGTGAGATTTTTCGTTTCCCAGTCTGAGCAAGATTTCTGCCATTAACTGGGCTGCCGCTAAACTTTGCAAATTGGAACGCATTTTTGAAAAATAATTTTGCAAATATGCTTCTTTTGGAATGATTAAAGAAGAGTTTCCTTTATAACGGTTGTAGCGAATTTCAATTTCACTGTGCGCAAGAGGGTCTATGCCGGCTTTGAATCGTGAATTTTTGGATTTTGCTCCCTTCACCAAAAGCGAAAGGATGCCGAGTTCGGGGCTTAACGCTTTGACTATCCAAGAGCTATCACCATAAGCATAGCGATGAAGAACTATTATTTGTGTTCGCAACTTTACCCCGGCGGCCAATAGAGCATTCTTTTACCTAAAATGTGTAAATGCAGATGGTTAACTGTTTGCCCGCCATCCGTTTTGCAATTTAAAACAAAACGTGCGCCTTTTTCTTCGCAGCCATGTTCTTTTGCAACTTTTTGGGCGCAGAAGAGCATATGTCCGAGCAACTCCTTATCATTCTCGTCAATTTCCATTAAATTGTCTATGTGTCTTTTTGGAACAATCAAAAAATGCACGGGAGCTTGCGGAGAAATGTCCTTGAAAGCCATAATCCGGTCATCTTCATAAAGAATCTCCGCCGGAATCTCATGATTTGCAATTCTACAGAACAAACAGGTTTCCATTTGGAGGAATTTAGAAAAATTTTCTATATTCCCTTCAAATGCTAGAATCCCTCACTGCTTTTTTTTCGCAAAGGCCCATTATTGAATGGTGCATTGATATTGCAAAATTCGGGTTTATCTTTGTTCCCGTGATATTTATTCTGTTTTTAATCACAGCGGAGAGACGTGGCGCCGGTTTTATACAAGACAGGCAAGGCCCCAACAGGACAGGCATTCCGCTATTTTCCTTTTTGAGCCACCTTCGCTTGTTCGGCATTGTGCAGAACGGGGCGGATGGCCTAAAGCTTTTTACAAAAGAATTGTTTCAACCCAGAGAGGCGCACGGTTTTTGGTTTAAATTTGCTCCCGCAATTCCGTTTATGGTGGTGTTTTTGTCTCCGGCGGTTATCCCTTGGTTTGGGCCTATGGTCTTTGACTGGAGCGGGCAGGTTGTACAAATCAGCGGTTCAATATTGAATTTGGATATAGGAGTGCTTTGGCTTTTCGCCTTTGGTTCTCTAAGTGTTTACGGCACGGTGCTCGGTTCTTGGGCTTCCAATTCCAAGTATTCGCTCCTGGGTGGAATGCGTGCCGGCGCAATGATGATAAGCTACGAAGTATCCATGGGGCTTTCCCTGGTGGGTATGTATATATTAGTGGGCAGTTTTAACCTGCAAGACATGGTAGCTTGGCAAGAGACCCACGGCTGGGGAATCTTGGTTCAGCCGGTTGC
>JAISSJ010000011.1 GCA_031273195.1 Candidatus Fibrimonas sp. | reverse complement strand
GCCATTTCAAGCCCTGATGTAGCCACTCCACCGGCATTTGCCGCCTTGCCGGGGCCAAAAGCTATTTTTGCGTCCAAAAATGCCTGAACCGCTTCCGGGGTAGAAGGCATGTTTGCGCCCTCGGCAACCGCAGTACAACCGTTTTTAACAAGGGTTTTAGCGGCGGTTCCATCAAGTTCGTTTTGCGTGGCGCAGGGCAGGGCTATATCGCACGGGATTGTCCAAATGCCGGCACAGCCTTCCGTGTATTTTGCGCTCTTCACCTCTTTTGCGTATTCGCTTATGCGTTTTCTCTCTATTTCCTTGAGTCTCTTTACGATATCCAATTTAATGCCGTCTTCATCATAAATATAACCGCCGGAATCGGACATCGCAATTACCTTTGCCCCTAGGCTCGTAGCTTTTTCCGTAGCGTATATGGCTACATTTCCGGAGCCTGATATTACGACTTTCTTGTTTTCAAAGCCACTTTGCCGGTCTTTTAGCATCTCATTGCAAAAATAAACGCAGCCATAACCGGTGGCTTCCGTTCTTGCGAGCGAGCCTCCGTATAAGAGTCCCTTTCCGGTTAGAACGCCGTGAAAAATATTTTTGATTCTTTTATAATGCCCGAACATAAAGCCTATTTCCCTGGCGCCAACTCCTATATCCCCGGCGGGAACATCGGTATCTGCGTCTATGTGCCTGTAAAGCTCGGTCATAAAGCTCTGGCAAAAACGCATCACTTCGTTATCGGATTTTCCTTTGGGGTCAAAGTCTGTGCCGCCTTTTCCGCCGCCCATCATAAGGCCGGTGAGCGAGTTTTTGAAAATCTGCTCAAAGCCCAAAAATTTAATTATGCTTGTGTTCACCGAAGGATGGAACCTTATTCCGCCTTTGTATGGCCCTAAAGCGGAGTTGAATTGTATTCTCATGCCTATGTTTACATGAACCTTGCCGGCATCGTCAACCCAAGGAACCCTGAAAATGATTTGCCTTTCGGGTTCGGTGATTCTTTCCAGAATCCCGGCTTCTTCGAATTCCCTGTTTTTCTCTATTACCGGAACCAGGGACTCCAGCACTTCGGTAACCGCCTGATGAAACTCCAATTCACCCGGATACCTCTTTTTCACGATTTCCGCTACTCGCGCTACATATTGATTGCTCATAAATTTTCCTGTTTAAAAACGAACAGCGAGGAATTTAGAAAAATGCTCACTTCCCTTTTTTCGGATTAGCCGGAAACCAGCCTTTTTTAACCCGTTTTTCCTGTTCAAAAAGCTCATGAACGCTCCAGAACAGGGAAAAGCCGAGAACTGCCAGCAAAACGGATATGGCGAGGTTGCTTATAAACAAGGAGGCTATGCAGAAAATTAACCCGAAAATCGCAAAAACAGGCCAGCATCTTTTTCCTAAGTAATATTCGCTTTTAATCACCACCGGATGAAGAATGCCTATGATGAGAAAGGTTCCCAAACCGACAATAATTCCGGAAAAATATATATGTTGCATCACGGGGGCAAATTAGAAAAAAACGTCAACATATGTTTGCAAAATGAAGTTAATTAATTATTTTTGTCTTCTTTTCTAAATTTCTTATTATATTTGCGGTAATGAACTTTAAAAGGAGTTTTTATGACCGATGAAGAATTGAAAAGTTTAGTTGCGAGTTTAGCCGTGGAAGGCAGGGAAACCGATAGGCGTTTAAAGGAAACCGAGCGAATTCTCAAAGAAAACTCCGAGAAAACCGATAGGCAAATGAAGGAAACCGAGCGCGGAATAGACATGGTGTCTAAGCATATAGATAGAGTGTCCAAGCATATAGATAGAGTATCCGAACAAATAAATGGCGTATCTAAGCAAATGGGTGGCATAAATGAGAATATCGGCCACCACGCCGAGGAGTTCTTTCAGAATATATTTGCGGACAGCAAGGTTTTCGGCGGCATTAAGTTTGACGATATAATTCTAAATATGGCGTATAAAGGTAAGGCCGGAGAGGTAGAATTTGATATTTTTTTGGAAAATGGAAATTCAGTAGCCCTTATAGAGGTCAAAAACCGGATTCACCCGGACTTTGTAAAAAAAATGGCAGAAGAAAGAATAAACAGATTCCGCAAATGCTTCCCAATGTATAAAGGCTACGATATCTATCTGGGCATAGCAGGCTTTTCTTTTGACAAAGCGGTATTGGAAGAAGCCAAAAAATACGGTGTTGGTATAATCAGGCAGGTAGGCGAAGGCATTGAGGTTAATGCAAAAGATTTAATAGCGTATCACTGATGGGAATTAAAAATTTCTACCTTCCCACTCATGGCAGAAAACAAAACTCCTGAAAAGTTCATTTTTTACATGCACAAGGTGTGCAAAAAATACCCGCCTGATAAAGAGGTGCTTAAAGATGTTTCTTTGAGCTTTTACTACGGCGCAAAAATCGGAATAATCGGCACGAATGGCAGCGGAAAATCAACGCTACTACGCATAATGGCCGGCATAGACAAGGATTTTCAAGGCGAGGCGTGGATAGAGAACGGCCGCACCGCCGGGTATTTGCCCCAGGAACCGCAGTTGGACAAGGAACTTTCCGTTAAGGAAAATGTGATGGTTGCGGTTTCCGCAAAGCAGAAAATTTTAGACCGCTACAACGAAGTTGCCGTGCTTATGGGCGAGGCGGAAGGCGAGAAACTTGAAAAACTTTCCGAAGAAATGGAGAGGCTGCAAAATAAAATAGATGCGGAAAATCTTTGGGATTTGGAACGCTCGGTGGAAATAGCTATGGACGCCCTGCGCTGCCCCCCCGGCGACTGGCAGGTTGCAAACCTCTCCGGCGGCGAAAAACGCAGAGTTGCCCTTTGCCGCCTGCTTTTGGAAGAACCCGATTTGCTCTTGCTGGACGAACCGACAAACCACTTGGATGCGGAGTCCGTTGCCTGGCTGGAGCGGCATTTAAAGGAATACAAAGGCTCGGTGATTTTGGTCACCCACGACCGCTATTTTTTGGATAATGTAACAGGCTGGATTTTGGAACTTGACCACGGGCGCGGCATCCCCTGGCAAGGCAACTATGCACAGTGGCTAGACCAAAAACTTGAGAGAATGCGGAGTGATGAAAAGGGCGAAAGCGACCGGCAAAAACGGCTCGCAAGGGAACAGGAATGGGTAAAGTCCAGCCCTAAGGCTAGGCAGGCAAAATCCAAGGCACGTTTAAAAGCCTATGAAGAACTTTTGAGCCAAGAGAAAAAAGAGCAGTACAAGGTTGCGCAAATAGCAATAACAAACGGCAAACGGCTTGGCGATATTGTCATAGAGGCAAACGGAATTTCAAAGGCATATGGTGATAAACTGCTCTACGAGAATTTGAATTTCCAACTGCCACGTTCCGGCATTGTCGGAATAATAGGGCCAAACGGCGCGGGAAAAACGACCCTGTTCAGAATGATTTTAGGGCAGGAAAAACCGGACAACGGCTCATTCAAGCTAGGCGAAACCGTAGAAATCATCTCAATGGAACAAGGCAGGGAATCCTTAAACGACAACAACACCGTTTTTCAGGAAATTTCCGGCGGCAGGGAAGATATTATAATAGGCGAGAGAAAGATGAACACCCGTGCCTATTGCGGCCTTTTTAACTTTACAGGCAGCGATCAGCAAAAAAAGCTGGCCCAGCTCTCCGGCGGAATGCGAAACAGGGTTTTGATGGCAAAGAACTTGCAAACCCCCGGCAACCTCCTTTTGCTTGACGAACCCACCAACGACCTTGACATTGAAACCCTGCAAGCCCTTGAACAGGCGATTTTGAACTTTGCAGGTTGTGCTGTTGTCATTTCCCACGACCGGTGGTTTTTAGACCGCATAGCAACGCACATTCTGGCATTTGAGGGTGATTCCAAAGCGGTGTGGTTTGAGGGCAACTGGACGGATTACGAAGCCGAGTACCACAAACGCATGGGCATTGATGCGGATAATCCTAAGCCGATTAAGTATAAAACCTTGAAGCGGTAAACATGGGTGTTCCAAAAACTCCTTTACCTGTGAGGCTTATCATAGGCATTCTTGCCGCAAATGAGGAACTTGCGGGCGAGGCGAGGCAAAAACTTGCGGAGCGTTTTGGAGCGGTTGATTTGGAAATGCAGCCCGTGCCTTTTGCGCACACGAATTACTACAAAGACGAGCTTGGCGAAAATCCGCTCCGTTCCTTTTTATCTTTTGAGAACAGAATTGAGCGCGAGAGCATTGTTGCCATAAAACTGGAAACCAACGAGATGGAAAAAATCTGGAACAGAGCGGTTAATTTAGACCCTGGCTACATGACCCTTGGGCAATTTTTTTTAGCTACAACCAAGGACCAGCGGCACAGGATTTATTTGGAGCAGGGTATTTTTGCGGAAGTAACGCTTTATTTTGAAAAAGGGCATTTTCATCCCTTTGACTGGACATACCCCGATTACAAAAGCGAAGTTTATATAAATTTTTTGGAAAAGGCAAGGGAACGCTTTGCTTATCACATTGCAACGGGGCATCCTTATAGCATGAGATAACTCACATTCTACGCATGAATGACGGGTTAAATCCTTGTTCTTTTGGTTTCAATTCTGATATGTTGCGAATTGATTCTATCGCTGATTTTGTCGTGTTTGTGTTGAAAGCCGATTATCCCCACGACGCCCATAAGAGCCAGCACACACCCTAGCAATATCAGCTCTATTTCTATGACTAAATCTTCAGTAATCGACAAATGCAGCACTGGCTCCTCTATATACAAAAAAATCACGCCTAAACCGATAAACCCTATAAACCCAATTACAAACTGATAAATACGCATTATCTTAAGTTTTATCTCGTCAGGCACTTCTGTTTTGGGGGGGGGAACGTATTTGTATTTCTTATTTTTATAAACTTTTGTATCGACTCCTTTAATGACTCGCGAAGACTTCAAAGCCTCCTCTTCGGCAGCCATTTGCATACTGACCCGATCCATATGCTCACGCTCTATCTGGCCTTTTTCAGGGATATCTTCTTCAACTTTCATAACTAAATAAATATAGTAAATAGTAAGTCCCCTTAATGGGATGGATATGATGACTAGTAATATCACGGTTACCAATCGCAAACGCCCTCATCGGTTGCGCAACAGGCACACCTTTAACCATTTTTGACCAAGGCAAACGCTAACTGTCTTTTACTTTGCTTTTTAGTTCTCTCATATCATTTTCAATTTGCGCTAAAATCTCTTTTGTCTCGCATGAATTGGGAAGCGTCGGTTTACCATACACCAGAATAGAATCATAAGGAACAATTAAGCCGTCGCCTTTGGGCATAATTTTCCCCATTCCAAACATATACGCAGGGACATATTTCACATCGGGGCAAAGAGACAGCAACAAAGCGACTCCAGGTTTCATTTGCTGTTCGCTGTCGGGTTCTCCGCGTGAGCCTTCGGG
>JAISSJ010000129.1 GCA_031273195.1 Candidatus Fibrimonas sp. | reverse complement strand
TTTCCAAATTGCAAGGTGCTGAAACTGGAATGGAACTATCGCAGCACTGCCGGTATTTTGGAAACGGCGAACAGAATTTTCACGGATAAGCCTTTGATTTTCAGAAAGAATTTGAGGGCTGGCGCACTGCGCCCCTATGCTCTTTTCAAGGAAAACAGAAAGCCTGAAGTTTGGATTTCGCAAACGCCGGAAGAGGAAATTTTAAAGCTGGTTTACGAGATAAAATTTTTGAGAGACGAGTATTCAATGAAGTGGAGCGATTTTGCGCTGCTCTCCCGCTACAACCGCCAGTGCGATTATCATGAGCTTGCGCTCAAGGAATATGGCATTCCGGTTATTGAAGAGAATTCGCCGCCGGATTTTGACGGAGTGCATATAGAAACCATTCACAGTTCAAAGGGGTTGCAATATCCCGTTGTTTTTTACTGCGGGCTTGCGGAAAATTTAAGCCCGGGTGAGTTGCCAAGCGGGTTCAGGGAAAAGAAAAAACAGTTGGGTGAAGAGAAACGGCTTTTTTATGTTGGGGTCACAAGGGCAGAGGCGCATTTGTTTTTTTTATATTGCAAGCAACGGTATTTTAGGGGCAAGCTAAAGAATTTTAAGGAGTCTCGTTTTTTAAAATACTGTCGGGAGAAAAAATTTAAAAAAGGAATCAGAATGCCGGTTTTGATTTTTAGAATTTTTGCGGTTATCAAAATTATAAGCTATATGCTTTGGCATATTCCCGTTTACTTTTTCAGGAGAATTTTCAAAAGCAGCACGGCTGATATTTGGCTGCAAGAAAGACTTTGGCTTTGGGCGAAATTCTGTTTAAAATCCTTGCGAATAGATTTAACCGTAAGCGGTCAGCAAAATTTGGCAAAGGTGGATTGGAGCCGCTCCGTAGTTGTTATTGCAAATCACAATTCATTTGCGGATATCCCTGTTGTTTTGGCATCTGTTCAGAAAACGTTCGGTTTTTTAGCAAAAGCGGAATTGGGGCGCATCCCGATTTTGTCTTATTGGATGAAAAAAATAGGCTGCGTTTTTATTAATCGAAATGCAATAAATGCAGGGCGAAAACTCAAAAACAAGATGAGCGAAATTTCTGCGGAAAAGCCTCCGCAAATTGTAATTTTCCCGGAGGGAACACGGAGCAAAACGGGGGAGATGGGGGTTTGGAAAAGCGGAGCTTTCAAAATTGCGGTGGAATTTAAAGCTACCCTTTTGCCGATTGTAATAAAGGGAACTGCGGCGGCTTGGGAAAAAAGAACAAGTTCAAAAACCGTTCAAAAAGTCACATCGCAAATTATGGAACCCTTTGACGTTGTGCAGTGGGAAAGGGAAAACGGAAAGCAGATAGATGTAAGAGCGGAGTTGATGGAGAGGTTGAGGGACGGCTTTTCCGCCGAGCAACTCAGTTAAACAAATTCTGCGCCGCTTCCACGCCCTTGGTCAAATAAACTTCGCAAAGGTTCTTTACTTTGCCTATAGCCTCTTCGCAAAGCGGCTTGTCTTCCTTGCTTATCGGGGATAAAACCCAGTTTATAAGCTCCCAGTTCGGCGGGCATTTTCCCGCCCCAATGCGAACCCTCGCAAAATTTTGCCCGATTTTTTCAATGATGTTTTTCAAACCGTTTTGCCCGCCTGCGCTGCCGCTCGGCCTTATTCGCATTTTGCCGCAAACAAGGTTTACATCATCACTGAACACAAGCAAATTTTCCGGCTGCACCTTGTAAAAAGCCATCAACGCCTGAACGCTTTCGCCGCTCAAATTCATAAAGGTTTGAGGCTTTGCAAGCAAAACATCTTTATCGGCAATATATACCCTTTGAGTTTCCGCTCTGCATTCGCTTTTCCAAACGGAATTCTCCGCAAGGCTGTCCATAGCCATAAACCCCAGATTATGCCTTGTATTGGCATATTTTTGCCCTGGATTGCCGAGACCTATTAAGATGTGCAGCACGGGGTTAATCGCCCTTAATATCGGTAGGCAAATTCCTTTGCCCTGTTATGAATTGCATTACAAAAGGATTGTGCGTGTGCTTGATTTCTTCTACCGAACCTATTTCAATTATGCGGCCCTTGTAAAGCATCGCTATGCGGTCTGCTACCTTGAATGCGCTCACCATGTCGTGCGTTACAACAACGGAAGTTACGCCTAGCTTTAACTGCATGTCTAAAATCAAATCATTGATAACATCGGAAGTTATCGGGTCTAGGCCTGTGGTTGGCTCATCGTATAAAAGGATTTCCGGGCTTAGGGCTATGGCTCTCGCCAAGGCAACACGCTTTTTCATGCCCCCGGAAAGCTCGGAAGGCATTTTTGTGCGAAACTCCGGCACCAGATTTATGAGCTTCAGTTTTTCGGTTACCGTGTCTTGAATCTGCCTCTCGGTAAGCTCCGGGTGATGTTCCCTAAGGGCAAAAGCTATGTTTTCCCCCGTATCCATGGAGTCAAATAAAGCTCCCATCTGAAAAAGCATCCCCATCTTTCTGCGTATCGTGTGGGTATCAAAGAATTTCGGGGTGGAAATGGTTACGCCGTCAACGCTAACCTCGCCGCCGTCCGGCTGCAAAAGCCCAATCATGTGCTTTAAAATCACAGACTTTCCGCCGCCGGATTGCCCTATGATAACCATAGTTTCGCCGCGCCTGATGTCCAAGTTGACATCCAGAAGAACATTTTGTTTTCCAAAGCTTTTACGCAAGTTGCGCAACTTTATAATAACATCGTCTTCACGGATGGCAACGTTTGGCATTATTTCTTTTTGGCGTCTTTTTTAGGCTCTTCTTTTTTCTCGGCTGGCGCAGCAGCCGGAGTTGCGGCAGCCGCAGCAGCCACAGCCGGAGCAGCAGCAGCAGCCTCAGCGGCAGCAGCGGCTTCACGACCCTTAGATATTGTGAAGATAACCGTGCGCTTGGGAGAGAGCAAAGCTGCCTTGCCTAAATCCAGCTTTTCCGCATAGTAGGTGGTGTTGTTGGGCATCTCGGAAACGTCCAACTCTATGCTTGCGGGAATGTCTGCCGGTTTTGCAGACAGCTTCAGGTAGTGACTCTCCTGGGAAAGGCTCCCGCCCTGGTTTTTAACGCCCACAGGAATACCGGACAAGCGAACCGGAACACGCACCGTAAGCGGGGTATTCTCATCTATCTTCAAAAAATCAATATGTATGATTTTTTGCGAAATATTGTGCTTTTGGTATTGGTAAACTATAGCCGGATTTCCACCCTTGCCGTCTATAGCCAAGTCCAGCAAGGTATATCTTTTGCCGGGGGCAAGAACTGCCTCCAAATCCTTTTCCGAAACGCTTAGGGAAACCGCTTCGGAACCTTTGCCGTAGTAGATGGCTGGGATACAGCCTGTTTTGCGAATGCGGCCGCTATCACGTGAGGAACCGGCTGCACGAGCTTTCGCATTAAGAATTGTCAACTGCATAATTTCTCCAATTTTGCTGATTTTCATTGGGGTAGCTGGATTCGAACCAACGAATAGCGGAATCAAAACCCGCTGTCTTAGCCGCTTGACGATACCCCAAAGGAAATACAAATATAGAATTTTCTCAGACTATTTTCAAGGGTAACGGCAAATAAATAGCGAGCCGCGACTTCCAGCCTCACCTGGCAGGCCTTAGGTTAGGACGCTAGGCTTGCTGGCTATATTTGCCGTGCTGCTAGGCAAAGAGTCTCAAAAACCATTACTAGAGACTCGGATGTATAATTGCGTTCTCTTATCAAGTGCATGAATTTATCTGCCCAATCTTTGAACAAAGCGTCTGTAAAAAGGTTCTTCATTATTTCAATATTCAATTGCTGACTTTCAACGCAAACGAAAATTCCGTGACAAATCGCTAAAAG
>JAISSJ010000097.1 GCA_031273195.1 Candidatus Fibrimonas sp. | reverse complement strand
GCGCTGGTGAGGGGCATTAAAAATAAAAATAACAACAAATTTGTTTATACAAAATTATTTCGTTTTTCCCCCCCCCCCCCCCCCCATATATATAATACTAACATATTATATATTCAGTTTGCATTTCCCACACCCCAACTCAGGAGGAGTTTGCCATGAGTAATCCCAGGCTCATTTTCATCGCTGCCGTAAGTGCAGCATTGGTTTTTTCCTGTTCCAGCACGGATATTCCCGATTTGCCGCCGCCACAGTCGGAAATCAGTTCAAGTTCGGTGGATTCTTCGTCTTCCGTAGGCGAATCGAACAGTAGCAGCTCTGTTGGCATTTCCTCATCTTTCGATGTTTCCTCGTCTTCCGTAGGCGAATCGAATAGCAGTAGCTCTGTTGGCATTTCCTCATCTTTCGATGTTTCTTCCTCTTCCGTTGACGGCGGGCAGAATCAAAGTAGCAGTTCAATAGCTATAACGGGATTCTATGGCGATGATATATTTATTGACCCAAGAGACGGCAAAGAATACAAATACAAAATTCGCACCGGCAAGGTTTGGATGGATGAAAACCTTAACTATTCAAGAGACAACACACTTGGTTATTGCTATGGCATTGATATATATGGAGAAAATTCTCACAGGGATTCACTCACTTGCGGTAATGGATATGGCAGGACTTACGACTGGACAACCGCTATAGATGATGTGCCTCCGCAGGGATTATGCCCACCGGGTTGGCACATGCCGAGCATAACGGAATGGGACGGGCTATACGGCATAACTCGCATATATGCGGGAAATTATAATTTGAATACCGCATGGCCGCCTTTGGGTTGGAAAGAAAGAGGTGAACAAGCCTTCTACTGGACAAGCAGCGGATACAAATATTTTGTTTATGTTGATTCGCGTTCTTATTTTGCAACAAATCCTTGGTCTATAGAGGATGATGCTTCTATTGTGGATATGTTTTCTGTCCGTTGCATTGCGGATGATCCACAGAATTGCAATGGAAATGATTATTCAATTGCTACCCATTTCTGTTATGCCGGTGAAGCTTATATCAGATGTGATAACGGCAGTACTTATGATGCAGCAAAATATTTTTGCTTTGGCAAAACCCTTTACAATAAATGTGGCGGCCAAGCATATACTCCAGGTGAGCAGGAGTGCATAGGCAATTCCGTGTTTTCAAAATGCGGGACAACCTTGTATAATCCGGAAACTCATTACTGCTCCGGTACAACTATCATTCCAAAATAACATTCGGAGGATAAACAATGAAATTTCTCACCCTTGTTCTTTTTGCCTTGCTTGGCGTAGTTTTTGCCCAAAGCAGCTCGTCCGGCTTAACTTTCGCAGAGTTCCTAAACAGCCAAACGCAAACAGCCGATACTTCAAAAACGGACACTTCAACGGCAAAACTTGCCGTTTCCGCTCCTGCACCCGCCTCTTACGAGGCATTCCTAAATAACACGGAGGCTTACGCAAAAACAATTTTGGCGGAAAAAGAAAAAACGAATTCCTTGAAGGCGGCAGTAAACGCAGAAACCGCAAGCCCTAAAGACGAATTTGAGAAAAATGTCGACTACGAAAAACGCCTCGCCGACTTTGAAAAGGCAAAGCAGCAAAAAATCCTCGCCCTGGAACAGGAATACCAAGAAAGGATAAAGGAAACTATGGGAAAATTCAAGTCCGGCATTGCTTCCAAAGAGGACATTCAGCCTGACTGGGCGGGGATGCTGAAAAAAGACGGCGATGTGAAAACATACTTAGAGCGAATGGGTAAATTCACGGGCAAAATCTCCGAAATGAAGGAAAGAATAGCGGAAATAACTGCTCTGATAGGCAATCTGGAACTCGGCAAAGGCGATACGGAAACATTGTTCAAACACTGGCAGGAAAAGAATTTGCTTTATATTGCCCGCTTGGAAAAAGCCTGCGAATTAATGCAGGATTACATTCTACAGGAACAGGCAAAAGTCCTGTCAACGGACAGAAAAAAGTTTGATATGAGTTTGGGTGCTTACAACGCCGACAATGAAGAATTCATATTCAACATGAATGACTCAAATTCCAAAACGGTTCCTTTTAACTTCGTAGGCACAATTAAAATCTCCCCCCAGCAGGCTAAGGAAACAAACCGCCAAACGGACAGCTTCACCGCAAGCGTGGATTATATAAATCACCCCCTTATAGTTGGCGAAGCCAAATTGTATCCGGGTGTAAAGAAAACCCATGTTTTTTACAAGGAGCAGGAACTTCCAACCGGCGGCTCTTTCAAAAAAATTCTGGATTTGGAAAAACTTGACGGCTACCCAGAATGGCTAGTTTACGCCGATTCCTTGCTGAACGGCAAACTTGCCCCTAGAAATTTGGATTCCCTTTACGCAATGAAAACGGCAGTCAATGCCGTAATAGCAGGTGAAGCAAAACAGAGCGATAGCAAAAGTTTCTGGACAGGCAAAAATATTTTCCGAGCAGCGATGCTGGGTCTTTCCGCCGCGAGCTTGGGGCTGGGAATATGGCAAAACGGCGAGGTGGACTCCAGAAGCAAAAAAATGAATAAATCGTATTTAGAAGCGCTTGAGGCTCAGGGCCAGCCGGGCTACGACCACGAAAAATATTCCCAAGCATTCAAAAAAAGAGTTAATGATGTAAAAGCGAGCGAGAATTTGCGAAATGGGTTTTATATAGGCGCGGGAGCGTTTGGGTTGGCAGCAGCGGTGAGTTTCTTTTTTTGAGGAGAATTTTCTACATTATTTATCTTGATGTCTAAAACGATAGCGATTTGCAACCAAAAAGGCGGAGTAGGCAAAACAACTACAGCGGTTAATTTAGCCGCTTGCTTTGCCGTGCTTGAAAAGAAAACGCTTTTGATAGACATTGATCCGCAAGCGAACACAAGCCAAAGCGTGGGCATAAACGAAACCCAGGAAGAAGACATTTACGAAGCCCTTGTTTTAACCGAAAAACCCGAAGATGCCACCGTTGAAAGGTTGTCCCAAATTATAAGAAACGTTGTTCCCGAATACAAACTTGAGCATCTTAACATTTTGCCATCCAGCCCGGGCCTTGCAAAACTGGAAATTGAGCTTGTAAATGCCATGAGCAGGGAACGCAGGCTGCAAAGGCTTGTAAAAGCCATAGAGAACAATTACGAGTACATAATCATAGATGCTCCTCCGAGTTTGAACTTGCTCACAATAAATACGCTCACGGCGGCAAATAGCGTTATTATACCGGTTCAGTGCGAATATTTTTCGCTTCAGGGTGTAGCGGAGCTTTTGAATACGATAAAGCTTGTGCAGAACAACCTGAACACCAGCTTGAAAATTGACGGTGCGCTCCTCACAATGTATGACTCCAGAAATACCCTCTCAAAATTGGTGGTGGATGAAGTTCGCAAGAATTTTCCCGGAAAAATTTTCAACACGATAATACCTCGCAATGTAAAACTCGCGGAAGCTCCTTCGCACGGCAAGCCTATTTTGCTTTATGATATTCAAAGTGCGGGCAGCCAAGCGTATATGAAATTGGCAGAAGAAGTTTTGGAGGTTGCAAATGGGTAAAAAACTAGGAATAGGATTCGGCCAAATTTTGAGCGACCACACTGCAAATATGGAAAGCATTATAACGGAAAAAGCGGGCGGCACGGCAAAAATTCCCCTTAATCTGGTGGATGCAAACCCATATCAGCCTCGCAAGGTTTTTAACGAGGAAGCCTTGCAGGAACTTGCGGAAAGCATAAAGCAGCATGGAATTTTGGAACCCGTTTTGCTCAGAAAAAATGCCGGACGCTATCAAATTGTGAGTGGCGAACGCAGGGTGAGAGCAGCGAAGAAAGTAGGTTTAAATGAAATTGAAGCCAGGGTTTTTGATTTGCTCTCCGATAAAACAATGGCGGAATGGGCGATTATAGAAAACATCCAGCGCGAAGACCTGGACCCGATAGAAGCGGCAAATGCTTACCAGCAGCTTTTGGAATCTTACGGCTACACCCACGAAGACCTGGCCACCAAGCTAAATAAATCCAGAACGGCGGTTACCAATTCGCTCCGCTTGCTAAAGCTTCCGGAGCAGGTAAAAAAATGGATTGGCGAAGGCAAGCTCTCGGCTACGGTAGCTCGCTCGCTGCTTTCTCCCAACATTGGCGACCCGGTAAAGGCAGCAAGAGAGATTATTGAAAAAGGGCTTTCCGCCAGAGATGCGGAAATTCTCGCCCAGGAACCGGAAAAGAAAAAGGCTAAGGAGCCGGGGGTGGCAGCTTCCGGTGCAAGGGACCCGGATATGCAGAATTTTTTGAACATTTTGCAAAATGTTTTTGGAACAAAAGTTGTGTGCAGAAGCTCTAGGAAAAACCCTCAAAAGGGCACATTGATAATAACCTATTCATCTTATGACGATTTAACCCGTATCCAGCAGGCTGTAATATGAATAAACTATATACCATACAGATAATTCCGGAAAACTCAACAAAAATACGCACATACCGTATTGGAAGGGTTTGGCTCAAGCTATTCGCCTGGCTTATTTGCATAATAGCAATTTTGCTCGGCATATTCATATGGAAGTTCACAGAGATAAACATGCAGCTCGCAAGCTCGTGGAAGCTCAAATCCGATAATGAATGGCTCATGGGGCGGCATAACGAATACGAAGCTGCGCTTTCCGACCTTGATTCAATTTATGCAATAGAGGCCCAAATACAGAATATTTTGGAAACCTATCTGGAAAACGATTCAAACAAGGTTCGTTCTATTCTGGACAAGAACCGGCTTATACACATATCTTCCAAAAAAGCCCAGTTAGATACGGATTTTGAAGCCGAAGTGAGCTTGAACAAGCAGAATTTGGAGGTTTTTCCGAATATGCTTCCCGTTATGGGAGGGGTTATAAGCCAGCATTATTCGGAAGAGCATAAAGCGGTGGACTTTGCGGCAGCCATGAATGAGCCGATTTTTGCCACCGCAAGCGGCAAGATTATTTTTGCCGGCGATAAAGGAGACTTGGGGTTTACGGTAGAGATAGACCACGGCGGAATCATCACCCGTTATGCGCATCTGGCCAGATTTGCCCCTACAACCAAGCAAGGGGCTTATGTGCGCAAGGGTGAAATCATAGGTTTTGTAGGCAACACGGGGAATTCCAACGGCGCCCATCTGCATTACGAGGTTATTTCCAACGGAAACAATGTAAATCCGGAGAGTTATTTTTAATTTTCTATATTATCCCTCAACTTTGAATTTTTAGAGGTTTTAAATGGCAAATAAATCCAGTGGCGAGCTTACTCACTTGAGTTCCTCTACTCTTATAGAGGGCGACATAAAGTTGGAGAACGACATTCGAATTGCAGGCTCTGTTGTAGGCACAATAGACACAAAGGGTGCGCTGATAGTTGAGCAAACCGGTAAAATAAAGGGCGAAATAAAAGCTAGCTCTGCGACCGTTGCCGGCAGAATTCAGGGCAATATAGAATGCGACGGCTTAATGACATTGGAGAGCCGTTCTTGCTTTATAGGCGACATAAAAACCCGTCAAATCGTGATAAACGAAAGCGCGGAGTTTCAGGGAAATTGCGCCATGCCCATTAGCGAAGCCAGTTAGATACGTCAACTTGGCAAAAGAGGTGGCATTCTCATGCCATCGGTAACACTTTTCCCCGATTCGGGTGTTAAAGGAGTATGAACCAAACCTTAAATGCGGAGCAGCTTTACATACGTTATGCGCCAATGGTGCTAAGGCGGTGCAAAAGGCTGCTCGGTGATGAAAGCGCGGCGGCAGATATTGCCCAAGAGGTTTTTATCAAGGTTTGGGAAAAACGCAACTCCCTGAACGATGACTATCCGTCCAGCCTTTTGTGGAGAATGGCTACAAATATGTGCCTGAACCACATAAGAGACAGAAAACGCAGAGGAGAAAACATAAGCTGTGATGCAAAGCTTATGCAGATATCCTGTGCGGAAGACATTGAACATGAGGCGGGAAACAGAGACCTTTTGGACCGCCTTTTCAAGAGGCAGCCGGAAAGCAGCAGAACCATAGCGGTTTTGCACTTTATAGACGGCATGACCCTTGAGGAGGTGGCAATGGAGGTGAAAATGTCTGTTCCGGGGGTTCGCAAGAGACTTCGCGCTCTTAAAGACACCCTTACCGAATTGGAGGCTCTATGACACCGCAGAATTGGAAAGTTGAACGTTACTTGCTTGGGGAACTCCCCGAAAGCGAAATGGCTGCCCTCGAAGCTCTGGAAAGCGAAAACGCCGAGTTTCGTTCCCAGGTTGAGCAGTTGAAAGAAAACGATGAAGAACTGCTCGCAAAATATCCGGCAAAGCGAGCTGCGGAAAAAATGCACGCTAATCTTCGCAAATTTGCGGTGATTGAGCAAAAGAACAAATGGCGTTTATATCTTTCCGCTTGCGCAGCTTTGGTAATGGCTGCAACCGTGCTGATAACCGTGCTACCGGATTCCCATGTGCCGGACAATTTCATTGCCGCAAACGAATATGAAACCAGAGTAAAAGGATTGAAAGCGGGTTTGGAAGTTTGGCGTAAAACCGCAGAATCTACAGAAAAACTGACCGACAACAGCGAAGCGAATGCAGGTGATTTATTGCAAATGCGCTATACCGCCGAAAAAAAATGCTACGGGGTTATTTTGAGCATGGACGGCAACGGAACCTTGACCATACATCTCTCCGGCGAAAACGGCAAGGCGGCGAAGCTTGAAGCGGGAAAGATAATTTCTTTGGAAAACGCCTACGAACTGGACGATGCCCCAAAATTTGAAACATTTTACCTGATTACGGGCACCACGGAATTTGCCCTGGCACCCATAGCAGAAAATCTTATGCGTGGCAAGCTGCCTAAGAATCTGCAGGTTTCGCAGATTACGTTGAGGAAGAAATAAAGCTCGTTGAAAATATCCTGTGGCTGAGGGTCTTGAAATTCGGAAAGAGTTTCTGTATCTTTGCCCCATATACTTCGCTTGCAACCCGGCTGTCCAGCAGCAGCAAGGTTTGTTTTTTGCCTGAATGCAAAATTGCGGAATAAACTCTGCGCAAAGTGAGAGAGGTTTCCGGCATTGTCACAAACATAAAACCGTTTTTGTTCTGCTCCTTTAAAATTTCCATTCGCTTGGCAAGAACCGGATCGGTAATGTCCGGGAACGGGAGGCGAGAGATTACTATAAGGGTGTTTTCCGGCAATTCCATTTCTTCCAGGGATTTTAATTCATCGGGAGTGCCAACCAGAACATTGCCGGATTTGTTCAAGAAAAAACCGGACAAATTAAAGAAACTGCCGTCTGCTCCCTGGAAAAAGCAGGTTTTGCCTTGCAAGGCTTCATTCTTTTCCGCTTCTGCACGGAGTTTGGAAATAGAGGACATATCGCAGAAAATGAGTGTGTTGCTTTTATTTTTGGAAATTATCTCGCACAGGGTTTTTATCAGTTCTTCCGAAAATTTTTCTTCAACCGGTTTTGGCAAAAATTCCGCCGCAAATATTTCGGGATGCTCTTCCGGGTCTCTGGTTGCGAAAATTCTTGTTCTTGCATTTTTTCCAAACAAAGCCAAACGGTTAATCAAATACTCAAAATGCCCGTTTACGCTGAGGGTATCGGAAGTGAAAAATGCGGATTTTAAATTCGGGTAAAGGGATTTGCTCCATTTTGCAGAGGCATTTACAGGTTCTGCGTTAAATGTGAGCTGGAGCGGGTTGGAAGGGCTGTCCACCCAGTACACAAATTCATCGTGAGATGCGGCAAAAAGAAATGCCAGGTCGCTTGAAATTTTTCTTATGTCGGAGGCGAACTGCATACAGTCCTTTGCTTTGCCTATTTCGTTTTGAGTGTGAAATTCCGAGCCGGTCTGTTCTATAACTTCCAGCAAGGCTTTCAGGGAATTTTGCGTTGCTTCGGGAGAAATTCCGGTTTCCGAGGACAAATTTTGATTGTAGGCAATTCTGCGTTTTTTTGTTTTTTGAGAAAAATTCTGAACTTCCTTTACCAAAGCCAAAAGCAATTTTTCGCTTTCTGCCGCTTGCTCTTCCCATTTTTTGCACCAGATATTTTGCTTGATCGCATTTTTCAGAGCATAAAAATACAGGTGCTTTCCAAAATTTTTCTGGCTTTCCTTGTAGAGTTTGTGGGCATCATCAAAAATAATCTTTTCGCAATGCGGCAAAATCGCAAAGTCCATTTGCAAGTCCTGCAAAAACAGATAGTGCTGCACCAAAAGCAGGTTGGAATTTTCCGCATTTTTTTTTGCCTCTTGAAACCGGCACTTTGAAAAATGCTCGCACTGAGCCCCCAGGCAAGACCCTGCTTCGCAGGCAATTTTTTTCCAGAGAATCGGGACACGGTTGTAGTGCAGAACCTCGTTCAGATCTCCGTCTTTTGTTTTTTCCTGCCATGTTATTATAGCGAAAAAGATTATACGTTCTTCTGCCGTTAAATAAAGTTCGGGATTATTTACGCAGTTGTAAAACTTGCGCAAGCACACATAGCAGAATCTCTCCTTTAAAACAGCAGGGCGAACTTTTCCATTTAAAAAAGGCTGAATTCTTTGAATGTCGTTTTCCAAAATCAGTTTCAACTTTGCTTTTGTTGCTACTGAGATTAAAATTCTTTCGCCGGTTTCGTTTGCGTGAAGCATGGCCGGGATTAAATAACCCAGTGTTCTTCCGATTCCGGTTTCGCCTTCCGCCAGTGTGAATCGCTGCTTTGAACGGCTGTTTGCATTTAAATTTTCCGCTGCAAATTTGCTGTAGTCAAGCTGCCCTTTTCTAGGGGTAAAATTCAGCTTTTTATAGACTTCCAATATATCAAGCATTTTCATTCTCCTTAAAACAATGGCTCGTAAGCTGTGCCCGCCGCCATTTTTTTCAAATTTTCCTTAATGCTGTCGCTGTTCTTATCCAATTCCGCAAGTCCGAGCAAAAAAACTTTTCCGCAAGCTTCCGCATCCGGCAAGGCACGGTGCGAGGCGGTAACTTCAATGTTCAACTGCTTTACCAGATTCACCAGTTTATGGCTTTCAAAAGTCCAAGCCGCCTGTGCTATGGCAAGAGAGTCCCAAAAAACAAATTCATTGTTTTTAAATCCGTTTCTGTTCAGGGCAAGCGTTAAGAGTTTTGAATCAAAAGCCACGTTGTGGGCTACAAGCGGTTTTTCGTTTATAAATTCCAAAATCTGCGGTGCAATTTCCTTAAACGGTTTTGCATCATCCAACTCGCTTTGCGAAATTCCCGTTAAATAATTGACAAAAGCGGAAAGCTTTTTTTGTGGTTTCACCAAAAAATCAAGTGTAGCGGCCACATTACCGTTTTCAAAGCGAACAAAGGCTATATCTATAATCTCGTCCTTGTCGGCATCTAAACCTGTGGTCTCTACATCCAGCGCAACAAAATTCTGTGGAAGCATAGGGGAAATATAGAAAGCTGTTCACTGTAGCAAATAAAAAACCGCCATCCCTGCCGGCATGGTAATTTTGAGCATTGTTTGCGAAAGCCGCCATTTTTTTAAGCAAGCAAAAATCACGGACAAAGCCAAGCATGGCAAAATCACAAGAAACGCAGGCAATTTGAACAGGGCAAGCACGGCAAGGCATTGAATTTCGCATATGAGAACAAGCGCAAAAGAGAGATTTGTGCCAAGCAGCACAGGGAAGGTTTTTAAACCTAGAGCTTTGTCGCCTTCAATATCTTCTATGTCTTTTGTTATTTCTCTCGCAAAGGTCAGAATAAAGGCAAAAAATGCCAGGTTCAAAAGTTCCGGTTGCATGGACTTGAATTTCAATATGGGAATGATTATCGGTGTTGTGGTTAGCAATGCCACTGCCAAATTTCCTGCAATGGGCAAGCCTTTCAAAAATCTGTTGTAAATAAAACAAAGCGTTCCAACCGCAACAAACAGCAAGGCAAATTCAAAACCCGAAGCAAAGCCCAGAATTATTGCCAAAAGAAAAGACGCAAGCGCAATGATGCGAGCTGTTTTCAAACTCATTTTTCCACTCGGCAAAGGACGGTTGGGGCGGTTGATTTTGTCTATTTCAAAATCTATTATGTCGTTATGAGTATTGGCAAAAGCGAGCAAGAAAAACACTCCAAGCGATAGCAAGGCAACATCGCAATAATTCAAGCTGTTTTTTGCAATAAAAAAAGAATAAACGCATACGCCCGCAGCAAACAAGGCATTCCAAATCCGGCATAATTGGAAAATGCTAAATTTCCGCTGCCAAAATTGAAATCGGTTTTTTCTCAAAGCTTGCCTCAAGGTTGCTGATTAGAGAAACTTCGGTGAATTCGCCCGGCTTAATGGAAAATATCAAAATACCCAGATGGCACAAAATGGCAAGGCCTCGCCCCGTGTAATCTTCTATTCCCTGCGGAATAGTCTCCCCCGCTACAACGCTTTGCCGCCTGATGCGCTCTAAAATTCTCTGTATGGTTAAAAGCCCGCAGGAATCCTTTACGGATATTCCGTATAAATCTTCACCCATCAGCAAACGCACTTTAATCTTTTTATTTTGCGGAATGTTTATGCTTGTATAGTGAGTAGTATCACGTTCCTTTTTATCGCGAGCATAGGCGGTGATGCCCAAAACTCCGTAAGCAATAGCATTTGTAACCAGTTCATGGCAATTTATTATGAACGTATTTCTTATTTCGCTTCGCATTTCTTCTATAAAATCCGCAAATGTATTTTCTATTAACTTTAACATGCTGATATTGCCGGAAAGGCAGTAATATTTGTCAATAATCTTTTTTTTATTTTCAAAAAAACTTTCCAAATTCAAATTCTCTTTTAAAAAACAATTCAAAATTCCCAGCAACAGGCTTTCATTCAGTCTTTTTACGTGTATTATATTGCATATGTTATGTTCAATTGCAAAATCAAAATAATTTTCTTCTTCGCTTGTAATAATAACAATCCGGGTTGTTTTGCAATCCATTTTGTTCATTAAATCTTGCAGATGGAATTCGGTATCTTTATTTAGCGAGATAAAAAACAGATTGTTGCTTTTTAGGTCGTAATAGTCAAGTTTCAAATTCAAAATATCCGGAATCAAGCCTTGTTTTTCCAAATTTTCATAGAAATGCAATATTTTTTTTTGGACATCCGGTGAACAAAACTCAGGAATTATATTGCAGAAATATTTCATTTTTCAAAATCCAGGTATTTATAAAGCGAATCTTGCCAAGCCGGGATATGTACATCAAAACTCTCTTTAATTTTAGTTTTATCCAAAGCCGACCATAAAGGCCGTTTAGCGGGGCTTTTCCATTCGGAGCTTGCAATAGGCAAAATGGAGATGGCGTGTTCCAAGAGCTTTTTACCCAGTGCCTGCTTTTGAATTTCCACCGCAAATTCATGCCAGCTTGCAATGCCTTCGCCCGTGAAATGATAAATACCCGGCAGTTTTGGATTTTCTGCTATTTTAAGTATAGCCGCTGCCAAGTCGCACGTCCAAGTTGGGTTTCCAAGCTGGTCGCTCACAACGGAAATCTGTTCTTTTGTCCGCATTAGGTTCAGCATGGATTTAACAAAATTTTTCCCGTTGATGCCATATAGCCAGGCTGTACGAACTATCCAGTGATTGGGGTTTGCCTTTGCCAGCATGGCTTCACCCTCAGCCTTTGCTTTGCCGTAGGCATTTATGGGTTTTATGGGTGCAGCTTCCGATAGAGGCTTGGGTGCCGCGCCGCTTAAAACGTAATCCGTTGAAATGTGTATTATGCGGGCACCGATTTTTGCAGAGCATTTGCCTAGAATTTCCGGGCCAACCGCATTCAGTTTATAATTAAGCTCTGTCTCCGTTTCTGCGTTATCAACAGCGGTATAAGCTGCGCAGTTGATAATGATGCCGGGTTTATTTGCGGAAATATAACTTGAAACAGCAGCTTCATCTGTTATGTCAATCTCCTTATCGCTTTCAAAAACTTCAAAACCATGTTTGGCAAGGGCACATAAATCTTGCCCAAGCATACCTCTAGAACCAGTTATCCACATTTTCATGATTAAACGGAAAAAAATATAGAAAATAAAGGCTAACGGTTGGCGATTGTTATGAAAATTTTGCCGAAAGGCATGGGGATAAAGGTTTTGTCCCAGGATTTTAGCCTGAAAGCACGGCTGTATTTTACCTTGATTTTTACCAATGGTGTTTTAGCCATGCCGGATAGCCATTCTGCGCCCGGTTTTGCAATGAGCGCGGGGCCTCTTGGGCCGTCCAGCGCCATTCCCGCCGAATTTCCGTTTTTCAAAGCCCTTAATAAATGCCTTATTTCGCTTTGGCCTCTGCTGCTTGAACCTCTGAAAACATTGTAGCCCAAGCTTTTAGCTAACTTTGCGAATTTGCTTCCGTCTTTGCTTTGGCTTATCAGAACCGCTATGTTTTTGTTTTTGAATGCTGCCAGGCAAGCTGGCAAATCCTGGTGCCACAAACCTATAACCGCAGGCTCCGGCAAAGGATTTTCAAAACGAACCCGCCAGGAGAGGACTAAAAGCTTTAAAATGAGCCACTTTCAAAATGTAAAAAAATATTTTATATTTTTTCTTGAAACGGATGATTTAGGAGAAATGTATGTTTAAAAAATTTTATCTATTGCTTTTAACACTTTTTGTGTTTTTTGCGGCATCGTGTTCATCATACAGTCCTATTGAGCAATCCAAGCAATTCGGTCTTGGCCCCTATAACAGTGCCAGCAGTAAAAAATACGAAGAGACATACGGCAAATGGGGAGCCGCTACAACACTCGAAAAAGGAACCGAATTTAAACCGGAAATGCTTGGGCTTACTCCGGGTTCAACTACAGCCGATGTAAACATCAACTGGTACTCTAATTCCGATGAAGATGAATCGGTTGTTCGCCTTTTTGATGCCGAGGGCGAGTTCGTCCGGTTGATATTCGGAAGAACAGGAGTGGCTTCTGCGGGCAAAGGCTATCATAAAGTTAACGTAAAAGGTTTAACTGCCGGTGCAAGGTATAAATATTCCGTATCCAATAATGGTGTTGACTGGAGCGAAGAACATCATTACTCTGTTCCGGCGGCAGGCACTTTCAGATTTGCAATTGTCGCTGACCCTCAGCTTACCACAGGCAATCAGGATAGTGCCAGCAGCTATTTCAGCACACCAAGCACTACGGCCAAGGGTTGGGAAGAAGTAGTTGAGAAAATAGCCGAAAGCGGGGCAAGTTTTATTGTGAGCACCGGTGACCAAACTGATGCTATTCTCGGTAGCGAAGCCGAATATGCAAATTTCTTTGCTCCGGAAAAATTGCGCAGCCTTCCTTTTGCTCCGGTAGTGGGCAACCACGACGTGCATTGCCCTTTTATATATCACTTCTATTTGCCCAACGAACAGAATGTCCCGGAAACATGTACCGGAGCCGGGCAGGCAATTGTTGAAAAGGCAGGTAATTACTTTTATCTTTACAACAATGTCCTGTTTATTGCGTTGAATACATCTGCGTATCCGAGCGGCAAGGAAGATGCAGCATCTTACATAACCGTTTTTGAGAACACCATTCATGCCGCGAAAGCCGCCTACGCCGAAAAATACGATTGGATAGTGGTTCATCACCATAAATCCACCGCCAGCGTAGCCATTCATGCAGCCGACCCGGACATTCAATATTATGTGGAAGCCGGTTTTGAAGCTCTAATGACCAAATACGGCATAGACCTTGTATTGGCAGGTCACGACCACATATATGTAAGAAGCCACCTTATGAAGCAGGATGCCGCTGATGCTTTCAGTGTTAAAAGCACAAACGGCAAGGGAACAATATATTTGAGTCTTACAACGGCAAGCGGGTTAAAATATTATCCTCCTTTTGTCACTATTTCTAAAAATGCCAATTACCCTTATCTCTCAGACGGCAAAACCGGTTCTGAATTTTTGAGCGCAAGCAACCCGCCTCTGTCAATGTTTATGCAATCGCAAAAGATGACGCCGGAATACACAATAGTTGACGTTGACGGCAAAAGCATGACGGTGACAACTTACGGTTCTCATGGTGTTGTTGATAGGTTCACCTTTAGCCCTACGCTTGCGAAGTGAGATACTACCAATTGCCACCATGAGCTTTAAAACCGATTCTCAATGTTCCGGGTATTCCAAAAATACTCTCTTTTGCATTTTTCAAAGGATTATATTCTTCTGGAACAGAATAAGTACTTCCATTAGAATTACCATAATATTTGCCTGGAATTTTATAAACAAATTGCCAATCGCTTGAAAACGTTATGCGATACATATAACCGATATACAGAGACCAAGTATCGCCGCGTGCAGGTATTGTAAATTGCAAGTCTATTGAGGGCATAATATCAAGGTTCATCCTGTCTATATCTCGTTGTTGATAAAAAAAGTATTCCGGTTCCTGTAAAAATTTTGGCTCATCAATAAAGGTGGCAATAAGCCCGTTGTCCATTTCTGCCATTTGAATTCGCCCGCCAATACCAAGTGAAATCGGTATAGCAATTTGTTTAAATGGCCAAAATACCTTTTTAACTTCAAAACCCAAAATAAATTCTGAGCTATAAAATTCTGTAGCAGTACCTCCCAACCATCCACCGCCAATAAAAGCACCAGCACCCAATAGATTAACCGGGTTTACAACATCAAAACCTACAATAAGGTTTATTCCAGATTTTTGGCTCTTTTTCTCCGTATAGGAACTGCTGGAATTATCATAAGAATAATAAGAACTAGTTGTGCCTAAAGGAAAGAGAGAAAAGTTCATTGAGAAAACAAAAGGTGGCTCTATTATGTGCGTATATCTCGCTTCTTCCTTGTACTCAGGTTTTACATTTACCCGTTTTCTGTATTCGCTTATTCTTATTTCCGAACAAATTGGAACTTCCTTGTTAAGAGGTGTTTCGCCTGCCAGCTCACCATTCACAAAAACCGGCTCTGTCACAGGTTTGCCTTTTAGTGTCGCATTTAAAATCAAAGTGCCCATCTTCGGTTTTATTTCACCAGATATATCAAAGTCCACGCTTTTGTCTCTTTCTATGTCTATATCAAAAATTATGTCTTCATAACATTCATGAGTGAGTTTAATTTTGTATTTATTGGGTCTAAGTTTGGTTTCAAAAGGTCTTGTTTCGTAAACTTCGGTTTCAAAAAGAAAATAATCTTCATTGTTTATGGTTAAATTCCAAGGCGCCATTCTGCCCATGTTGTACGAATAAACGGGTTTTATTTTCAAAATTCCAAAATTCGGCTCTACCGACACAATAGTATCTTGGGATTCATGTCCCATAGCTATGATTTGTACCGCAGCAAAAGCCAAAAAACAGAAAATTAGACGCATCAATAAAATTTTTTCTCCTAGCTATGGTTTTTAAAGTGTCTGTTGCACAACTTTGCTTACAAAATACAAAATAAATAAAAATAACCATCTATTTCTTATTAAGTGCTTGTGCCATTGCGGTGCCTTCCCCTGTGGCTCTTTAGCTTCGCTTGAAGGCTCTTTTCTTAGGCGGTTCTTGCGGATTTTCAGCTTTTTTTTCATTTTTTTCATTTAAATCTTGCTTTTTCTTGGAAAATTTATTATATTTACTATTAGAGGCTTGTTGGGAATTGTCCCCCGAGTGCAACTCGGAAGGGTCCAACACCTCTTTCTTCAAACCTTCTAAAATCTTTACCAGCCTGCTATATTTGCTATCGTCCTCTGTTGTTATATTCGCTTTTTCCAATGCTTCCTGTGCAGTTCCCTCAAAAACATTCTGGTCGTAGTAAATTCCGATATCAAAATAAATACATTAAACTCCCTTCGCCTTGATTCAACGACCTTTTCACCTCTTCTCCGATGCTTGTTAAACCGACAGTAAATCTGAAACCAAGCGCAAAATGCTTGTATATAAGCAAACCAACGCCTAATGGAAGCCCGAAATCAAATGCTGCTCTATCATCAGTATCTTCTTTTAAATTGCTATCTTCCAGTTGAAATGTTCCTTTTGTTAAAGGTATATCCAGTTTTATTCCACTTTCAACCCAAAATGCTATTACACTCCCTAATGGTATAGCAAACTGAATTTGTGCAGGAACACTCAGGGCAAATTCCGATAAATCATTTTTCATAATAAAAAAACAGCTACCTGGATAATTACCGCAAGAAATCATAAAGGGTATATGCAATGTCCTGCGAACAAAATTCAATTCCGAGTTAAAGTTTAAAAATCTTGTAAATCGAATGCTTGCCACCGCTCCTACGGCAAAACCATCCATGTCATCCAAGAAAAGATACGCCGCTCTGCCTCCAAACCTCATTTTACTTTCTTGTTCCTGCGAAAAGGAAAATACTGCCATTAAAACAACAACCGTAATTACTTTGGCTATTATACTCATAAATACCTCCAACCTTTAGCTTGCGCTGTAATATATAAAAATGTATATTACCCCTAATGCACTCCAGACAAATCAAAAAAATCCAGAAACTGCTTGAGTTTTGGAAATCCTCGCAGCCCTTGAACGAGCGCTTGCAGCGGAGCATTGACCAATCCTTTATGATTGACTTTAACTATAACTCCAACCATTTGGAAGGCAACACCTTAACCTACGGGCAAACAAAACTGCTCTTGCTGTTCGGGCGGGTTGAAGGCAGGGGCTTGATGCGGGACTTTGAGGAAATGAAGGCGCACAATGTGGGTTTGGAAATTATGAAAAGGGAAGCGTTGGATAAAAAACGCCCCTTGTCGGAAGTTTTTATACGGGAACTCAATCGCATAATTTTGGCTGGGGATTTTTACAAAGTGAGTTCAAACGGGGAATACAGGTATAAAATACACACGGGGGTGTATAAAACCCGCCCCAATTCCGTAATCACGCCATCAGGCGAAATGTTTGACTACGCCTCGCCGGAAGAAACTCCTTCCATGATGGGAGACCTTGTGAAATGGTATAACGCTTGCGAAAAAAAGAAAACTTTGTCCGTTATAGAACTCGCCGCT
>JAISSJ010000089.1 GCA_031273195.1 Candidatus Fibrimonas sp. | reverse complement strand
GACATATTTTTGACTCAAATGATAAAAAAATGACAGAAAAACAGAAAAAATGGTCACAAATTGAAAAAATAATGTATATTAAGAGTGTAACATTTAAAGGATGGTTTAAATGTTACAGTGGCATTTCCCAACAAACCCGATGAGTTAGCCAACATTTTACTATATTGCCTCCGTGCGTTTTAATCCCATTTTTGCAGTTTTTCTCGCGATAGGCATAAGTTTTGCCGCTTCGCTCATAGGAACAGATGTTCTTGGCATGGAACAGGCGCCTAGAAACGCCGCTATCATAAGGAGCGGGTTTGCGCCGCTAAATCCGGCCGTAAATGCCTTTGAAAACCAAACCAAGTTTGAAACCGTAATCAAGTTTGAATATGCAGAAGCACAGAAAAACAGCGATGCCATATCGCTGAACTCCTTTACGGTACCCTCCATATCTATGGTCTTGCCGCTCGGTTTTTTGGGAACCTTTGGCATTGGCCTGGAACAGAAATACTTTGCTAGCAACCGTATTGAGCTTATAGATTCGGCTTTGAATTCAAATATCCTGTTCTCGTCAAGGGTGGGCGTCTATGAGCTTTTGCCAAGCTACTCCATAAGGCTTCCCTTCTTTTTGAGCGACTTCGCTTTGGGAACCTCCTACAGGGTCTTCTTTGGAAATTCCTACTCCACTCTGGAACGCGGCAAAAGCAATGACTGGGGCGATGATGACTGGATGGCACGGAATGTTTTGATAGCAAAAAAAGAAACAGGCCATTTTAAAACCACCTCCGACTGGTGGCGAAACTTTGGCTACAGTTTGCACTTCCACAGAAAAACCGCAGACTATTTTGTCTCCTATTTTCCCTCCGTTCAAATGAAAGAAAACATAAAGGAAAATGTTCAATTCAGCAATCATGATACTCTGCAAGCGACCAAAAGAACGGAAGCCTTCAAGCTGCCCCAACGCCTTGCCAGCGGAGTTCATCTGCGCTTTTGGCAAAACCAAAATTTGAGCATTGTTTATGAATTGCAGGATTTTGAAGAGGCCGCTTCATCATATTTTGTGGAATATAAAATTTCCGGCACTGGTGTTCATTACACTCCCTTTTTAAAGAGAAATGATTTTGGCGTGAATGCCTGGTATGCGGAAAAATATCATCTAAAGGATGTGGACGTTAATGAATACGGAGGCTCTCTGTTTTCCAATATGTGGCTGGGGCGCAGAGGAACCCTCGTAGGCGTTGCTCTCTATGGGGGTTACAGGCAAGCGAAAGAGCCTTATTGG
Source organism: Candidatus Fibrimonas sp. (assembly GCA_031273195.1). Taxonomy (GTDB): domain Bacteria; phylum Fibrobacterota; class Fibrobacteria; order Fibrobacterales; family Fibrobacteraceae; genus Fibrimonas. The sequence goes on along the minus strand of JAISSJ010000089.1, from coordinate 3,369 downwards.
GACGAGCCGTTTTTCGGATTTAAACTTAGCTTAACAGGTGTTGGCAACTGGGGAACCAGCATACGCCGCAAATAAATATGAAAAACTTCACGCAAGATTTTGAATCGTTAAAAAGCCAGTTCATGGAAAATGCAAGCCTTGAAAAGAAATTTTCAAAAGAAGTCTTGTCAGAAACCCAAAAACTTTCAAAGGAGAGTATTTCCAAAGATAAAAGCAGAGAGGACTTTCGCCACCTGCATATTGTGTGCATAGACCCGGACGGCGCAAAAGACCACGATGATGCGATAAGCATAGAGGAAACAAAAAACGGCTATATTTTGGGAGTGCATATAGCTGACGTGAGCCATTTTGTGAAGCCACATTCCGCTTTGGATAAAGAAGCCCAAAAACGAGGCTACACCCAATACCTGCCTTGGACTGCCGTTCCCATGCTGCCCGATATTCTCTCTGCGGATTTGTGTTCGCTAAGGGAGAACGAAGAACGCTTTTCCTTTAGCTGCATAATCACTTTGGACAAAAAATGCAAAATCCACAAATACCGCTTTGCAAAAGGCCTGATAAAGGTTCACCGCTCCATAACCTATAAACATGCGATGGAGCTTTTTGAAAAAAGGGACAAGGAAATTTGCCTGCTCGCCCGTGTAGCCGCACAGCTCAAGAAAAAACGCAACGAAGGCGGAATTTTGGAAATGGACAGCACGGAATACCAATGCGAGTTCAGCAAAAAAGGCGAACCGCTCCGCATAGTTCCAAGGGAAAGCCAAAAGAGCAATTCATGGATAGAGGAGTGCATGTTGGCCGCAAACAAATGTTGCGCATTGGAACTCCAGAAACGGAAACTGAACGGGATTTACCGCATTCACGAGGCACCCGACTCCAAAGACATTGCGGATTTAATGCAAGCCGAACCCAGTCTATTTTTTGGCTCCCCCACTGACCCTAACAAACTTTTGAAAAATTACACGGGCAGCAACAGCCAGGACAAACGTGTTTTTGAAATGTATTCGCACTTGGTTAAAAAAGCAAAAGGCAATCCGGTTTTAACAAACAAGATTTTGCGCAGTATGCAAAAGGCACAATACTCCGCAGAGTGCAGCGGCCATTTTGCCTTGCATTGGAAGGATTACGCTCATTTCACCTCACCGATCAGGCGTTATGCGGATTTGTGGTGCCACAGGGAGCTTGCCAGCAAGAAAAAGAGTGCGGCAACCGGTAAAGAGCTTTGCGAATTTTTGAACGAGGCGGAGATTAAAAATCAAAAGACAGAGCGAAAGGCTTTGAAACTCTGTGCGAGTTATCTTTTGCAGAACCAGGTTGGGCAAACCTTCAAGGCGGAAATTCAAGGCGTGGAGGAATTTGGAATTTTCATTTCCGTTTCAAACAACACCGTAGCCCTTGCAGACGGCTTGGTGCATCTGCGCGATATTCCGGGGGATTTTTATGTATATAACGAAGCACGGGGAATTTTAACGGGCAAGCGTTCAGGGAAAAGATTTAAGAGGGGCGATAAAATTACGGTTAAGCTGATCAAGGTCAACCCGCTAAAAGGGGAAAACGATTTTGAAATGGTCACCGAGGATTCGCCTTGGTTTTCAAAAAGGAGGCGTTTCCGCAAATGAGGCAATTTTTCAAATTCTTTTTCGCATCAGCACTAGGCGCCTTTTTCGCCTTAGGTTTGCTGTTTTTCCTGTCCACAGTTTTTATAGTGGCGTTATTAATCGCCGGTTCGGATACTAAAAAAAGCATAGACTCGCCGATTTTGAAAATAAACATCAGCGGGATTATAGCCGAAAGGGAAAACTACGACCCCTTGTCCATGGCGTTTTTCAATTTTGGAATAAAAAAGCAGGGGTTGAACGATATTTTGGCCGCCATAAAAAAAGCAAAGGACAGCGACAAAGTGAAGGGCATATACCTTAACGCCGGGCTTGTTCATGCCGGAATTGCTACAATGGCGGAAATTAGAAATGCCTTAATTGATTTCAAGGAAAGCGGAAAGTTTGTGGTTGCCTACGGCGAAATAATTTCGCAAAGAAGCTATTACGCAGCCTCCGTTGCAGACAAAATAGTTTTAAACCCTCTTGGAATGCTGGAATTCAAAGGGCTTGGCGGTATGCAGCAGTATCACAAGGGTATTTTTGAAAAAATGGGAATAGAAATGCAGGTGTTCAAGGTTGGCACATATAAATCTTATATTGAGCCATACACTAGCGATAAAATGAGCGACCAAGATAAAGAGCAAAAAAGCGTTTACTTAACAACGCTGTGGAAAGAGATACTGGGCGGAGTTTCCGAAAGCAGGAACATTTCCTATGACTCTCTCAACCGCTACGCAGATGAATACCTGCTCTTTTCCGCACCGGAAAACCTGATTAAATACGGGCTTATAGACTCGCTGGCTTATAAAACGGATTTTGAAAATTCCCTAAAGGAAATGGCGGGGATAGAAAAAAGCAAGGAGCTTAAATTTCTAAAGACATCAGACCTTTTAGATGACGGTTTTTTTTCACCGGACAAGATAGCAATTCTTTACGCAGAGGGAAGCATTGTCAGCGATGCCGAAGAGGATATGTATTCCGACCCGGTGATAACTGCGAATACCTATGTGAAAACCTTAAAAAAATTGCAGGAAGACAGTTCGGTTAAGGCTGTTGTTTTCAGGGTGAATTCCGGCGGCGGCTCGGCTTATGCCTCCGACCAGATATGGCATGGCATAAGGGAGCTTTCAAAAGCAAAACCCGTAGTTGCGTCTTTTGGTTCTTATGCGGCAAGCGGCGGATATTACATAGCTTGCGGGGCAAGCAAGATTGTAAGCTCCCCTGCTACGCTAACCGGTTCAATAGGGATTTTCGGGCTTTTCCCAAGCGGAGAAAAGTTAGCGGAGAAAATCGGAGCTTCTTATGACGGGATTGGAACGAATAAAAACACCTTGTTCGGAGAGCAAGTGTTGAGCGTACCGTTTTTGGGTGCAGGAATTTTGCCGGCACGTCCCTTGAGCGAAGGTGAACACGCCATGTTGCAGACTTATGTTGAGCGTGGCTATGATGCGTTTTTATCTCGCTGCGCAGAGGGGCGCAACATGAGCAAAGAGGCTTTGGATTCTATTGGGCAAGGCAGGGTTTGGGCTGGAGTGCAAGCGGTAAACATCGGTTTGGCAGACACGCTTGGCGGAATTGAGACGGCATTGGAGCTTGCGGCGAATTTAGCGGATTTGGAGGAATATTCCATAGACGAATACCCAAAGATAAAAGCTCCCCTTGAGAAATTTTTTGAAGAGTTCTCTAAATATGTAAAAATCAACAGCCTTGAATTCATTTTGGGAAAAGACGGCTACGAAACCCGGCAGTTGTTGAGAGTTCTTTCAAATTA
>JAISSJ010000186.1 GCA_031273195.1 Candidatus Fibrimonas sp. | reverse complement strand
GCCCAGTTTTTCTTGCCAATAGCCACTATTTTTGCCAAAACAAGTATGTCTTGGGGCTTCATTTCTGTTTTTCTCATAATGGTAATATAGAAAATTCGCAATTTGCAAATTGCGAATTACCTCCAGCAAAGGCAAATATCAATTTCTATATTTAAAAAAGAGGTATAAAATAGCTACAATGACAGTTGCGAAAAAGTTAGCGAAAACCGGTGGAACCACTTGGAAAGATAAAAAGGCGGAGGACCTTGCTTTTCTTGATTGGTATATACAGACTCGTCAAAAGAATATTCCTATTACGGACGATGAAATTCAAGAAATGGTTAATGAAGTTAGATATGGAAGCAAATAAAGCGAATAAAATTTATGCTGAAAATAATTATTGATACCAATTTATGGATTTCTTTTCTTATTGGCAAAAAATTGCAGGATTTGCGGAAATTATGTGCTGACGAGGAGTTTTTGATAATTTCTTGTGACAAAATTGTTGAGGAATTTAGGGAGTGCCGGAGAGCGTAACGCAGGAGCTTGCCAACCATGCCAACCCTCGGATAACGGCCCGCTACTACCGCCAGATTGACGACACGAAGAAAAAGGAGGCGTTGGCGAAAATACCGGCGTTCTAGGATTTTTTGCATTTTTCTATATTATAAATGGCTAGCCATGAAAACGGAGTGCTCTATGATTGATGAACCAAAAGCTTTGAATGCAATGCTTTATGTTTTGTGGAAACTGGAATCGTCCCAGCGGGATATGCTCAAGGTTTTCAAGATTTTATGGTTCGCCGACCTTTCTCACATGAAGGAATATGGAAGGTTCATAACCGATGACGATTACATAAAAATGCGATTGGGACCCGTTCCATCCCGTTTGTATGAAATAGCGAAGCAAATCAGAGACGGCAACCCGCTGTATGAAGCATACAAGCGATATTTTAACGTGACAGACCATAAAATAGTCATTCCTTCAATGAAGGCCGACATGGATTATTTGTCGGAGTCGGATATTCAAGAATTGGATAAATCCATTTGCGAAAACGGGGATTTGACAGGCGAGCAGTTGTCGCGCAAGTCTCACGGCGCGGCTTGGAAGAAATCAGCTTTGGGTTATAGCATTGACACGGGCAAAATTTTAGACGAAATCGGAATGCCGGAAAGCGACCGCGCTTTCATATTGGAAAGCGAGGCTTTTCAACGAGTTTTTGCATGATAACTTTGAAAACAGGAATGGTGCTGCATATGGACGTTCCTGACATGGGCATAGACCATTTGAAATATTTCGTTGTTTTGAACCACGATAAAATAGACCCGAATATCATCGGCGTTTGCTTAATCAATTCAAAACTTAGCGAAATCACATCCAAAAAGAAGTTTCAGATAGAGATTTTACAAAAAGATTATGCTTTTTTAGACCACGCTTCTTATATAGATTGCGGAGTGGTCAAAAAAATCAAAAAAGACGCGATGGATGACGAACACGACAAAGGGAAAATAAGAGTCGTTTGCTATTTAAACGAAAAAGATATGAGCAAAGTCATGAATGCCGGAACCTCCAACATTGCTTTGAGCAAAAGAGATAAAAGTTTCTTTACTGGCGTATGACATTTCATTGCTTGTCTGGCAAATCGGGATAGAGGCTTGGCAAAGGCAAACAACCTAGAATTAACATTTCCCCCAGTCTTGATATTTCCGAGTTAGAAAAAATGTTCCATGAATGTGGCGGGGCTCATTATCAAATCTTCTTTAGGAAAATGCTTTGCATTTCCGGTTATTAAAATTGCGTTTGCTGCTTTATGCAAGTCATAAAATTTTCTATCGCTTTCGTCTATCATAGGGAAGTCGCTTGCATCCGGCGTTAATTCTATGCCAAATTCATTAATGGTACCGATTATATTTTTAACCTTTTCGATATTAAAATCAAAACGGGGTCTGTATAAAACGTCATCATATTCAAACAGAATTCCGGAATTATAGCAAACTGACAATTCTCTGTTCAATGCCATATTCACAATTCTGGCAGAATTGCCGTTTATTGATAGCATTGCGGAAACGAGTATGTTTGTATCAAGAACTATTTTTTGCATTTCGTTCCTGACGTGCAAGCCTAATTTCGGCATTGATTTCATCCATAGTCATTTTGCTATTCCCATTTTTTATGGATTGCATTTGCAAATCAAGCAAGTCTCTTTTTGCTTTTAACTTTCTCAAATCGAGTAAAGCGTCTTCAAAAATATATTCGTCTGTATAAATTATCAGGGCGGTTGGTTTACCATCGCTTGTTAAAACAATTTTTTCGCTTTCGGCAAGCGAAGATAGAGCCGCTTGTGGCGACTTGGAAAATTCAGGAATTGATAAAAAACGCATAAATTTACCTCTTTTCGTAAAATAGAAAAGTTTTTAAACTTAACATCTCCCCCAACCTATAATTATCCCCCACGCTCCACACCCGCACACCTTTTTCCACACAAGCCCTGAGCACAGACACAACCACAGGCAAATTACGCCCCAGCCTTGATATTTCCAAACATACCAAAATATCGTCTTTTTGCAAAGTTCCCGGCAGCTTGCCGCTTATCCATTTGTTAACCGACATTCCGTTTTGCTTGCAAAACGTGGTGATTATTCGCCTCTCGGCGTTGCTACAAATATAACCGTAAACCAAATCCCCTCCTCTAACTTTGTTGAACCACGCTAATAACTATCGCACTTCAACTTCTCTTTCAACTCCAAAGTCCAAGCGTCTTCAAAATGAGATATGGGAAATTTTGCCGCTTCGCATGACTTTTCCTTAGCTCCCATCTCGTAGTAAATCTCTGCGCGAGCCTGATTAACCGGCCATAGATAACCGGAAATTTCCTCTATCGCTTCTATGGTTTTTAAGGCACCTTCAAAATCTTTTTGTTTTAAATACACTTGCGCAAGATACCAAAGCGCAGCCGCATTTTTTGGATAAATTTCCAACGCCTTGCCTATGGATTCTAGGTTTAAAAACAGTTCATCTCGGTTGGAAAAATATCCGTATTCCAAAACGGTGAGCTTCATTGAATAAAGCTGCTTGCCTCTGTCAAAGAGCAGAAAAGAGAGCAGGGGAATTAGAATTATAAAAAACATATTGCGCATTAAGCCCGTGATGGCAAAACTGCGTGGCTGCACGGTTTGCAATGGCAGCAGTGCCTTTAAGCAGTAACACAAAAAGAGCCAGTGGATTATTTGAATAAAGGCGAACATTGACATCGCTTCGGAAACTTCCATAACGGAGAGCATGGAGGCGAGCATTCCGGCTATAAACAGAAAATGCGGCTTGCCGGTTTTGAGATAGCGAAAAATGGATATAAGCCAAGGCACCGCAAACAGGGCGCAGTAATAAAGCCATCCAAGCCAGCCTGTTTCCGTTAAAACTTGAAGATATTGATTGTGCGCGCTGGTGAAAACCTCTGGCAAGTAACTGATATAATAACTCTCTTCCAGGGTTGGCCAGTGCTGCATTACATTTGCGCCGTAGGCTCCAAAGCCAACGCCCATAGGTTTTTCCTTGATTAAATTCCAAGCGGCTTGCCAGTTGTCCAGCCTGGATGTCGCTTCTCTTGGTGCGTTTGAGCTGAAAAAATTTGAATTGACGGCAATTATTGAGGCGAACATCAGTGCCAAGAAAAGCAGGGCGGCGAAGGACATTCCGAGATTTTTTGGCAGGCTGAATTTTTTCCATAAAAACAATGCTATTGTGAATAGAATTCCGCAGCCAAGTCCGAGCCAGATTCCAACGGCATCCTCGTCGCTGATTTCAAATGTTTTTTCGTAGATGGTATCTCCAACCATAAGGGAGATAAATGCCAGAGTTGCAATTATCGCAGCGTATCTTTTCCAAAAGGCGTTGTCTTTGCAAAAGATGAAAATTGAGCAGAACATGAGGAGCATGTAAAAGAACATTATTTCGTTTGCCAGCGGAAAAAGGCTCCTTATGGCTACGGTTTCGTTGTTTATGATTGTCCCGAAAACCTGCATGGCCAGGTGCATATTTCCGCAAATTATCACGCTTCTGAACAGCCATTTGTTGTAGATTTCCTTTTGCGAGAATACTATCAGGGTTGCGGCGAACATTGAGAAGCACAGGAGCATGTCGTTTGAGGCGAATTCAAGATTTTCGTCTATGCTGGCGAAGAGCATTATGGGCATTGCGAGGTATGGGAGTGTTTCAATGGAAATTTTCAATTCGTTTTTTAAAGCGATGATGAGTGCTATGAGGAGGATAATAGCTATTATGGAGCTTTGAAGCCCGGGGGGTTCTCTGAGGGAATAGAGGATTACAAAAGAGACGAAAGGAATGATGAACATTTAATTTCCCAATGGGCACCCCTGCCCCCCTACCCCAAACCTCGAACCGTGAAGTTGCGAGGTGATAAACGTTTGGGCTTAAGGGGGCGTGGGCGCATCCCCGCAAAGCGAGGACACCAAACAGCCTTTGCTACGCAGGGCAATGAAGAATAAGGAAACTTCGTTGTTTGCATAGCAAGAGCCGGCTGGTCCTAATTACAAACAACCGTTACCTTTTACTCCTATATTGCAGAAACTTGGAGTCAGAGCTGCACAGTTTGTGCCCGTAATGGACATCGTGGGGGCTTCACTGGTTCCACCGGAAATCATAAAAGTTCCATCCCATGAAGCCGAACTCGCAGGTTTACAGTCACCCAAGTCTTTACCGGGAACAGCTTTCCATGTACCATTACTGCCAGAGTAAGTGAAATTATTTTCACTAGGCTTGCTATAACTAATTTTATCCCAAGTTCCCCCCGAAGTTACTTCTGCTGCCGGAGCTTCCATAGCCCAAGCCATGTACAGCTTGCTCCATGTTCCTGCTGCTGGGCCAACTTCGCTCGCTTTTGCTTTTGCGGTCATGCTGAAAAGTTTTGGTATGGCAATGGCTGCCAAAATGCCGATGATTACTATGACAACCATCAATTCAATCAGGGTAAAACCCCGCTTCTCTAAAACACGTCTTTGAGT
>JAISSJ010000136.1 GCA_031273195.1 Candidatus Fibrimonas sp. | reverse complement strand
AATTTGGCTTACAACGCTTTGGGCCTTGTCCATTGCGCTCTGAATTTCCTCTTTGCTCGTGGCTTTTTCCGTTGCGGCTTTTAAGTCTGCAACAGCGGAGTTCGCTTGGGAAACCAAGTCTGCGGGCAACTTGCCTTCGTTTTCCTTTAAGGTTTTCTCAATCTGATAAACAATCTGCTCGGCCTGATTTTTTGCATCAACCAGTTCACGGGCCTTTTTATCCTTGTCCGCATTGGCTTCCGCATCCTTGACCATCTTGTTTATCTCGCTTTCGCTGAGTCCCGAAGAAGACTGGATTTTTATGCTCTGCTCCTTGCCCGTTTCCTTGTCTTTTGCACTCACATGCACAATGCCGTTTGCGTCTATGTCAAAAGAAACCTCAATCTGCGGAACTTTTTTGGGCTTTGGCGGAATATCCGTCAAGTCAAAACGCCCAAGAGTGCGGTTGTCCTTTGCAAATTCCCTTTCGCCTTGCAAAACATGTATTGTAACTGCACTCTGGTTGTCTTCTGCGGTGCTGAACACCTGGCTTTTGCAAATTGGAAGCGTGGTGTTGCGGTCTATGAGTTTGGTCATAACGCCACCCAAGGTCTCTATGCCAAGGGAAAGCGGGGTCACATCCAAAAGAACAACTTCCTTTAAAGAACTGTCACCTGCCAAAACACCGCCCTGAATTGCCGCACCAACGGCGACAACTTCATCGGGATTAACGCCTTTGTGAGGTTCCTTTCCGAATAAATTTTTTACCGCCTCTTGAACCGCCGGAATGCGGATTGAGCCGCCTACCAAAACCACCTCGTCTATTTCGGCGGTTTTTAGCTTTGCGTCTTCCAGTGCTTTGCGAACAAGCCCAAGAGTTCTTTCTACCAGAGGGGCGGTCAACTGGTCAAATTTAGCACGGGTGAGCGTTAAATCCAAATGCTTGGGGCCTGTTGAGTCCGCTGTTACAAAGGGCAGGTTTATATTTGTGCTAATGGATGCGGAAAGGTCTATCTTTGCCTTTTCTGCGGCATCTTTCAAACGCTGCAAGGCCATTTTGTCTTTTTTGAGGTCTATGCCCGGATTGTCCTTGCGGAATTCATCGTTGAGCCAGTCTATTACAGCCTCGTCAAAGTTGTCGCCGCCTAATGAGGTGTCGCCGTTGGTGGCTAACACTTCAAAGGAGCTTTCAACGATTTCCAGAATGGAAATGTCAAAGGTTCCGCCGCCTAAATCGTAAACGGCTATTTTCTCGCTCTTTTTTGCATCCAAGCCATAAGCGAGGGCGGCTGCGGTAGGTTCGTTCACTATTCGCAAAACCTCAAGGCCCGCAATCCTTCCGGCATCCTTTGTAGCTTGCCTTTGGGCATCGTTAAAATATGCCGGAACGGTGATTACCGCCTGCTTTACCTCTTGGCCTAAATAATCCTCTGCGATTTTTTTCATGGTTTGCAGAACAACCGCCGAGATTTCGGGCGGGGCGTATTCCTTGCCGTCCACCTCAACACGCACAAGGTCGCTGCCTTTGCCAACTAAGCGGTAGGGCATGTGCTTTTCCGCTTCGGAACATTCCTCCGCACGGCGGCCCATAAACCTTTTGATTGAGTAGATGGTTTTTTCGGCATTGGTGACGGCCTGTCTTTTTGCCACATGGCCTACCAAACGCTCTCCGTCTTTGCCAAAGGCGACTATTGACGGGGTAGTGCGAAAGCCTTCGGCGTTTGCGATGACAACCGGTCTGCCGCCTTCCATAACGGCAACGCAACTGTTGGTTGTTCCTAAGTCTATTCCTATGATTTTTCCCATGACCTTTTCTCCTGTGTTTTTTAATCCTTTACGCAACGAACTGAGTTCAAGAAAGACTTTCTGATGCCACTCCCGTTTTTTGTGTAGTCAAAGTCGTAGTACATGTATCGGGCGTAGGCGATGTCGCTACCGTCCTCGCCGCTGGCACTCCACCAATAGCCAAACCAGTCGATGCCATCGAAACTATTCGTGCCGTAGCCGCCCGGCAGGGCCGAAAAGCCGAACTCATCCGTACCGTTGCCTTTACTGTACCAGCCACTCTTGGCTTTCAGCTTTTTTCCTGCCACTATTTCACCGCCAACTGTCTTATCCAACTCTTTATACTCACTCATGCTCGGCAAGTGCCAACCGGAAGGGCAAGCCTTTTTAGCCGTTGCCCAATCATACAAGCGACCATACTTAGCACAATTCCCCGAATTGTTTTCATAACATTTGCTGTCGCTTGCATCGTAGTTCAAGTTCTCCGCCATCCAAATTTGATTGCCTATCTTGACGGTTTTATATTTCTTGTTATCCCGTGCATCTGTGAACACATTGCCGATTGCTTCGGGAGCGGTTTTTGTTTCAGCGGGTTTTGGTGCGGGAGTGGGTTTTGCTTCGGCTGGTTTTGCTTGCCTGGTTGCTACACCGGGTATTTTCATAAAGCCATCTGGAATTCTTTTCTCCATTATAGCCAGCAAGCCGTTTGTGTTTTTTGCTGTTTCGCTGAACTTGTCAACAAGACCGGAGGTCTTCACGTTATACAATTCAAAAGTTATCCTCAAATCCGAACCTAATTTTCCAAAGCGGCATTGAGCAACATAATCCACGCTTGCCTTTTTGCCCAACTCCACAATGCACGAACTTTCCTTGCATTCCTTGATATAATTCTCCGGTCCGCCCAAACGCTTGATTACAACCTCTTGCGGAAAAACTTCAAAGCCGCTTTTTGGCAAAACACTTACAGCTATTTCCTGTGCCTTGTCCGTGAGGTATTCCAATTCGTCATCGCTGATAACTCCATCAGACGGCAGCACGGCTATGGTTTGCACGGCAGCAAAAAGCGTTTGAGTACAGGCAAGCATAAACAGGAAGAAAACTATTCGCATCTTGGACTCCCTTTTTTGGAATTAATGACCGTCGGCAATTTCAAATTCAACCCCATCTTTTTTGCAGCCTCAATCCTTCTTTTAACATACTGCGTCACCGATGATTTGTAAAACAAAGTCTGTGCAGGCACGTCCGTGCCGAATAAAACCCGCTTGCCAAAACCCAGCTCAAGCAAAATCTCAATATCCCCATTAGGCATAAAGGCCGTATCCACAAAGGTATTCGGGCATTCTTTCAGCATAAAAATTGCGGAATCCAAAGGCCTTCCGTGAGCCAGAATAACCTTCACCTGCGGAAATTTCTGGCAGATTCTCAGATAATCATCCGGCCTAAAGCCCTTGTCTTCGCCTGTGTGGAGCATAACGGGCAGGCTCCGCTCGGCGGCTATGGCGAAAACCTTTTGCAAGGGTTTTCCAAAGGGCAGCCAAGTCTGTGCCTTTCCGTGAACTTTAAGCCCACGCACATTTTTATCCAGCCAAGATTCCAAGCCGCCCCTTTTCCCAAGCATCTCCGGCATCACCCATTGAAAAACCACCGCCCGGTTTTGCGAGAGTTCCAAAACCTTCTCCCGCTCCGCAAGCAGAAAAGCCCTGTCCTTTGAGGCGATGTGCGAAAAAGAGGAAAAGGCGAAGTGCGTGATTCCCGCCTTTTGCAATATTCCGCAAACAAATTCGGGCGAGAAATAACGCTTCTCAAACTGGCCTACATGAACATGAATATCAAAAATCATCTTTTCGCTTCTTCCACTATTTTGCGGTTTATTTTAGCGGCCCTGCAAAAATGCGGGTTCACCTTTAGATAATTGCCATTGCTCTCGTTGAAGTTGCGGACCAGGCAGGGGGCACAGAATTGCCTGTCTTCGCAGTCCAGGCATTGGGGAATGCTGCCTTTGGTTATGGAGCGTAGCTCAAGCATTTTGGGGGAGCGTTCCCAAATATCCTTTACAGGCTGTTCCTTTGCGTTGCCAAGAGCCATGCCCTGCCAGCCCGAACAGGGATAGACAACGCCGGAGGCGGCTATGCACAGATTGTCCCGGCCTACTCCGCATATAGCTTCTTTTGCTTCTTCCTCACGGCTTTTCTTTTTGATGGGTGTGTCTATCAATTCGCCGTATTCCTTGTCGTAAGCCATTATGTCTCGGATTAACTCCTCTGTTTCCTTCAAGTCCAGTCGCTCGGCGAGGTTTTCTGTGGAAAAGTCGTAGCGGGCCATCATTATAAAGTCCGTTTGGGATTTGCATTTGCGTTCTTGGGCATATCGCAAAACATTTTTGTAGGAGCGGAAGTTTGATTTCATAACCGGGCAACTGATTTGCACGGGGATATTTTCGGCTATCAGTGCGTCTATTGCCGCTGTGGTTTTTGCGAATGAGCCTTTGATTTGGGTGATGTGGTCGTGTTCTTCGGGAACTGTGGAGTAGAGCGAGGTTTGCACCAGGCTTGGGTTTGTTTCTTTGAATACCTTTATGAGTTCCGGGTTTAGGAGGGTTAGGTTTGAGAGAATTGTTATTGAAAAGTCAAGCTCCCTTGCTTTTCGCAATATCTTTGCTATGTGGGGATGGGAAAGGACTTCGCCGCCGGAGAGAACTAAACTCAAGGTTCCCATTTCGTTGAGTTGTTTCAGAATGCTTTCAATAATCTCATAAGGCAGGATTTCCGTTTTCAACTCGTGCGGTATGTAGCAGTGCAGGCAGCGTTCATTGCAGCAACTGGTGGTTTCTATTTGGCAGTTATGAATTCGGGGGCGTTCCAAGTATTCTGCGAGCAAAACCTCTGTTGTGTCTGCGTATTTTGCTGCATCGTCGAGGTTTTGCATATAGTTGTAGGTTGCCGTTTTTGGGTTTTCTGCGTAGGTAAAATGCGGTTCTTTGCCGTCAAGTTCCTGCTCTGTTTTGCCGGAGACTATGTAGCGGTCTGTTTCAAGGCTTTGCAGGAATTCCGTAAGGTCGGTTTGGAGTTCGTCTGCGGAAACACCGTCAAATTTCTGCGTTGCTTTTCCCTGCAGGGTTTCCAATGTTTGCGGCTTGCGGGAGAGGGCTTCCAAAAACACCCTGCCCGATTCGCTGTAGGTGCGGTCGTGCTTTGTGAGTTGGGAGTATATGTAGCCATAGGTTCCGATTGAGCGGACAAAGGTATCTTGGCAGAGGCGGTAGAGCATTTTTGTTCCTGTGGTTGGGGAGGTTAAATGGGCAGCGTTGCTGGATGCAACGCTGCCGTTCTTGTTCAGCCTGATCTCTCGCAATATTTGCAACCATGACCAGTAGGAGTATTTGCAGGGCATCCCGCAGAGAAACTACCAGTAGGGTTGTTTTTTGCTACTAGAACCGGCTTTTTATAAGCGGTCTTCATAAGCTATCTCCATCTCTATTCAGGGGATTTACCACAGCGGTTCGTGAATAGAAAACCGAACTGCTGCGTTTTTTACCGTTATGGTAAAATTTCTATCAGACAGCAATAATTAGCCTTTGGTGGATTTTTCACCTCTTGCGGATTATCCGCCTTTGATGGCTTTTTTCCTTTCTTATTGCGACTCTTTAAAGCTCCTGTTGATTTCAAAACTCTTATGACTTTGGCAGAAAAACCGCCTTCTTTGTTCACATTTCTCCTTACTGCTATTCCATGCTCATTTACATACCCTTTAGGCAATTTTTCTTCGGAAGTAACAACAAGAAAGCGTAAAGTATTGCTGTCTTTTGCTCTAAGAAGCCGTTTCATATCTCTGTTAATAAGCTCTTTGCCTGCCGAATGTCTTTTAAACTCAATTATGGCTACTTGCGATTTATCTTCTCGCCTGATTATTTCCATATCCATTCGTTCATTTCCAAACTTACTCTTATCATATTGCAGTTCGCAATTTATTTTGAATTCGCTATCCAATTTTGCATTCAGCAAACAAACGAACTCAACAACTAAAGCACCTTCATTCAACTCGTGTCCGCCATAAAGGATTTTCTTGTAACTAATCCAATAAGCCAGCCCTTGCAAGGCGGTTATAATAGATTTTTTAGATAGCTTTTTCGGTGTTTCTTTAGACATCATTTCCTCCATCTCGTTACCATACAGGTATGCTGGCTAATTGATTGCCTCTTTCATCATAACTATTTATAAAAGAACCATTTTGGATGTTTACGCTGGCACCAGTATAACCGTGCAGTTTTCCGACTCTGCTCCATAATTGCCTAGACCCATCGTAAACATATACCCATTCACCTTGCTGCTTCGCTAATGTTATGGCCATATCGTTTTCTCCATCTCTATTCGGGGGGTTTGCCACAGCGGCTCGTGAATAGAAAACCGAGACGCTGCGTTTTTGCCGTTATGGCAATTAAAATATACAGCTAATGCAACCATAAAGTATGCCGATTGTAACTGCAATAATAACTAGAATAGTTATAAATTTAAAACAGCCGGGAGTATTTCTCCATATTTCTGCATTTTCTTCAGGTGATCTATATTTTTCTGGCATTTTATGTTCCTCCTTTATTTGAGAGCCCAACGACAGCCCCGACAAAACCCATGCGGGAGATGTCTTCTTCTATGAGGTCCAGTATCTTGACCATGATGAATAAGGGGAAAAACAGAATTTTGAGTAACAACCTCATGAACACTTCCTCCGTTTAAAAGTGAAAAGCCTTTCGCCATTGTTCATGGCTACCAAATTGTGTGAAATCCCCGCCCTTACACAGGTCCCAAACGTCTGGGGGGGGGGGGGGGGGGGGGGGGGGCGATTTCTCTAATCTTTTGCGCAAAGGGGGCAGAGGGAGACGTACACGACCAGCCGCCGGGG
>JAISSJ010000135.1 GCA_031273195.1 Candidatus Fibrimonas sp. | reverse complement strand
GCATACAATTTTATCTTATTAAACCCGTTTTGAAAAGCGCTCTCGGTTGCCTGTTCAATATCGCTATCGGTTATGGTTTTGTTTATGAATTTGCGAAGCCGCTCCGAGCCTGTTTCCGGTGCGAATGTCGCGCTGCGCCCGCCTTTCAAGGCATAAACCTTGTTCGCCAAACTTCCGCCAAAACTGCTAACCCTGAGCGATGGCAAAGATACGTCAATGTTGTCAAAAAAGGAGTCGTCAATAAGGGAATCCAGCATATTTTCAATAGGGGAGTAGTCCGCCGTGGAAAGCGATAGAAGCCCCAGTTGGCGGTCTCCGGTTGCTTTAAGGCCTTCTTTTGCGGTGTCTAAAACGTCGTCTGCGTTTAGCTCCCGTGTTGGCCTGTACCAATACCCCGCTTGGCAAAAACGGCAGCCTTGAGTACAGCCTCGCATAACCTCCACGCAAAAACGGTCGTGCACAAGCGGCATATTCGCTATCAAATTTTTTATCGGCAAAAATTCCCTTGTCAATTTCTCAATGAAAATTCTTTTGACGGATTTTGTCTCTTTGTGGATTGCGGGCACGTAAAAACCTTCCAGCTTTGCTATTTGCTCTATAATTTCCGCCCTGCTTTTGTTTGCCTTTTTTGCCTCGCCAATTAAACGCAAAACCTTTGGAACGGCAAGTTCCCCATCTCCTATGCAAAGGCAGTCAAAAAAATCTGCGATGGGTTCGGGATTTGCCATGGACGGGCCGCCAGCGATGATTATCGGTTCGTTTTCCTTTCTGTTTGCGGCAAAAGCGGAGATTTCCGCTAGTTCCAGAATGTATGGGATATTTGTGAAATTGAGTTCGGTTTGCACGGTTATGCCAACAGCGTCAAAGCATTTCACTTCGCTAAAAGAGGCGTGTGTGTAGAGCAGCACGGAATTTTCCTTCATAAGTTTTGCCATGTCGCGCCAGGGTGCAAAGGCGATTTCGCACAGCAAATCCGTTTCTTTGTTTATGGCATTGTATAAAATTCGCATTCCGTTGTGAGACATTCCTATTTCGTAAAGGTCAGGAAATACCAAAGCCATGCTTGCCAGAACATCGCTTTTGTTTTTTATCACGCTGTTTGCCTCGCCGCCCATATAGCGAGCGGGGCTTTCCGCAAAGGGCAAGATTTTGCTAATCACCAGTCACTCCCTATTTAGGCAATTCTTTCAGCAAAATCAAATCGTTGTTGCCCAACTCCATGTAGCCGTCCTTTATCAGGACTGCCAGTTCCCGGTTCACCGTTTCTCTTGAGGTGCCGCTCATTTCCGCTATCTGCTGCTGGGTCGGGCGGTTCTTCAATTTTATCGCAGATTCGTTTTTGTATTGTATTCTAACCCCTCTTTCGTCAATAAATTGCATCAAGCAAGCTTTTATTCGCCCTCTAATGGTGTTCATCGCAAGGGAAGCCGTCTGCATATAGGCTCTGTTCAATTTTTTCACCGTTTCCTTTAAAAAAAGGTATGATAATTCGGAAATATTCATCATTTCATTTATAAAGTTCCTTCCCGGAAAAATGATTACGGTACATTCGCCATCGGCTATAACCGAAAGATAGCTTTTGCCGCTCTCGTTTAGAAGCTGTATTTCGCCGAAAAAATCACCAACCCCAAGCAGGCTCAAAATGCTGCTTCTGGAGTATTTGGAGTCGTAAAAGATTTTTGCTTGCCCTTTTGTGATAAAAAATATGGCTTTACGGGCATCGCCTGCAAGCACTATGGTCTCTTCGTTTTGAAAACTTTGGACCGTGGCCATTCGCTCAAATCTGCTTAGGGCAGCTTCATTCAAATCGCTGAAAAAATCCACCCTGCGGAGCAATTCCGCCGTGCTAAGAGGTATATCTGGCTCTTTTTTCTCTTGCTTTTTTATGCGCACAAGCTAAATATATAAAAAATCTGGCACAATTTTTGCATTCTCCTAAGCATGTCTCTGTTTGAAAGTCTAAATATGGCAACGAGAGGTTTGGCGGCAGCCCAACTCGGCATAAACGTTTCCGGCCAAAATGCGCTCAATGCCAACACCCCCGGCTATTCCCGCAAGCGAATAGAGCAGAGTTCGGAGTGGCGGCGAGACGGCTCTTTTGGGCAAATGGGCTTTGGAGTGGAGGTTTACGCCATAAACAGAGTTCGCGACCAGTTTGTGGATCGCCTGGTAAACCAGGAGCTTACCCGTTATGGTTATTTTTCAATAAAAGATGCTTCTTATTCAAGAATAGAGTCTATTTTTGGCGAACCGAGCGATGGTGACCACGCTTTGAACGGACTTTTGAACAAATTTTGGAATAGCTGGGCGGAACTTGCAAACGACCCGAGCAAGGCAGGTCCTAGAGAAACGCTTCGTTCTACCGCCCAAAGCCTGGTGACGCAATTCCATTATCTGAGCACCCAGCTTCGCTCTTATAAAGATACCATAAACGATGAAATAGAAGCTCGTGTTAAAAGAATAAATGAAATTACTTCGACCATTCATCGCTGCAACGTGGTGATAACGGGCACCGAAGGCGGTTTGCACCACAATGCAAATGATACCCGCGACCAGCGCGACCAGTTGTTGGAAGAGCTTGCGCAGTTGGTAGATGTTGATTATTATGAAGATGAAGACGGTGCGCTTGTTATAAGCTCAAACGGGCGTTTGCTCGTTAGCAACGCAAGGAATCACGAACTTTCCATGCGGCGCGAGGAGATGACCGGAGACGACGGCTACCAGTATTCAAGGGTGGAAGTATTTTTTGCAGGAACGGGAAACGAATTTAAACCCAAGCAAGGCGAGCTTAGGGCTTTGATGGATGTTCGCGACGTGGACATTCCGAAATACGAGCAATACATAAACGACATTGCAAAAACCTTGATAACGGAAGTGAATAAAATTCACCAGAACGGTTATACGCTTGACGGCTTGACGTTCATAGATTTTTTCAACAGCGACCCGGACAAATTAAATGCGGCGAATATAGACCTTTCGCAATCCGTAAAAAACAACATAAATAACATCGCAGCCGGAATAGGCGGAGAAAAGAAGTCCGCCGAACTTGGCTCAATTAGTAAAATTGGCGATCCTCCTCCTCCTGATGCTATTACTATTAATCAATTATTTCCGCCCGGAGATCCGATAGGAGACAGTTCCTCTTCATATGATTTAGTAAATGATACAGGGACGCCTGATAGTCCTCATTACAGGTTCATTTATAAGAATTCTTTAGAAATAAGCTATATGGACAATGATGGTGTCTTGCAGATCATGCAGGAAGGGAAGGACTACGATATTGATTACAACACTGCTCAGATTACATTTAAATATAGTGCTACGGGTCCTTTTGCTCCAGATGGTCCTGGTTACAACGCCACCAACGATGCCAAACTTCAGATTATAATAAAATTTGATTATCACGAAAACGGTTACGGTGGCCCCGGCGATGGCGATAATGCTCGTTTGATTTCTCAGTTGCAAGACAAGGCTCTTATGCAGAGCGATTCGTTTGGAAAAAGCACCCAAACCATAAACCAGTTTTACGCCGGAGCATTAGGCCGTCTTGGCACGGAGCGCAACGAAGCCGAAGAGGGCTTAGGCACTCGCACTTACGCCTTGGAGCAGCTCAAAATCCGCCAAAAGGAAATTATGGAAGTTGACATAAACGAAGAGATGGCAAACATGATGCTATACGAGCACGTTTACCAAGCCAGCGCGCGTTTCTTCACAACCGTGAATTCAATGTTTGATACTTTGTTGAATATGTAATCTTTTCTATATTACCTTCATGTCTCTATCTGCGGATGTAATTTCTAGGATAGTTCAAAGCCTTATGGGTTTGAATGTCTATAAAGTTATTTTATTCGGTTCTTATGCAACCGGCACTGCAACGGAAGACAGCGATATAGATTTGGTTGTGATTTTAGACACCGAAGAATTTGCCAAAACCTTTGATGAGAGAATGGATAGAAGGCGTCCCGTGTCCACGGCGTTATTGGAAATAAACTATCAGTTTTCAATGGATATTATAGTTTATTCAAAAGGTGAGTTTAATTATTTGAAAAATAAAGAAGATTTTTTTGTGCAAGAAATAGAAGAAACGGGAAAGGAACTTTATGGAAAATAACGTGGCAAATCCGCAAGCGTGGACATTTTTTGCCGATAAAGATTTAGCTCTTGCGGAATTTATTGCCGAACGCCCGGAATTTACCGGTGAATTGGCCTTTCATTGCCAGCAAGCTATTGAAAAATACTTAAAAGCCTATCTTGCGAAATCTAAAATTCCGTTTAAGAAAACTCATGATTTGGTAGAATTGTATCATGTGGCTAAGGGAGTAAAGGACTGGGATATAGATGAAATTTTATTAAAAGATATTAGAGATTTATATGTAGAAATTCGTTATCCTAGCAATATTGGGCTTTTATCGGACGGCACTCTCCCTACTCAGGAAAAAGCCAAGACCTATTTGGATTTTGCAAAAAATATAGCAAGTATTGTTAAATCCGAAATAGAAAATTAAGTGAAACGCTCATTTTCGTTAATAGCGTTTCTGGTGTATGGCGTTCTCGCTCAGGGAATTAACCCTGACTCTTTGCCCGTTTGGCGAGGTTATGAAAATGCGGAGGAAATAGCCGGGCAAAAAGATACAACGGAAAAAAAAGAGAACGGTTTGCAAACACGGGGCAGCAAGAGTTTGCAAACTAGCATTGGGGATGGCGGGGCGGATGTTCAGCAGGAGTTGAGGCTTTCTATGC
>JAISSJ010000110.1 GCA_031273195.1 Candidatus Fibrimonas sp. | reverse complement strand
TTCATGCGAAGAGCAAGAGACCCTGACGCGCTCGCTGGATGCTTCCGACATTTCGTGCAGAAAAGAAAGAGGGTTTATGCTTTGAATAGATTGTTTGAATATCTAAGTTAACGCCAGTGCAGGTCTGCCCCTACACGGATACGACGGATATGGCGGTTGTAAAACCCAACATTTGCAACGTGATGGTGCATATTGTGAGGCGGTAGCGCCTACGGGCACTACGACCCCAAGTCTAGCTTGTTTTCTGTTCGCTGTGTGCAAGGACTAAGCGGTTGGGGTGCCTAGGCATCCTAGCTTTTGCGGCGTAAAAGCTAATTGTTAAAACTTAGCTTTTTCTTAGCTTCTGCCAAAGACATACCTTTTTCTAAAAGTGCAAAAACCTTTTCCATACCAATAGCAACGCCTTGCTTAACGCCTCGGCTCTCGGCTTTGTCAATAGCCTCGTCTATGTCCGTGTCTGCCAAATCCTTCAATGTCATATCTACCTCCCTGAACTCTGGATAATTACCGTAAAGTTCCATATTCATATTCAACAACCTGCGGAGAAGCATCGCTGCATCTCTAGATGTAATATAGCTATTTTCCTTGCACCTTTTCAAAATCTTGTCTATCTCTATTATGTAACTCTCCAACTCCTTAGACAATGCCTTGCGTTTTTCGCTATCTATGTTCTTTTTATTCAACTCCCTGCGTATCTTCAAAATGTAAAAAGGTAGCAATAAAGCCATATTCTCAAGCTCGGAAACAGAATGTTCCAACACCTTGAGCACAGGAACCTTGTAAACAACAACTCTTTTGCCGGGGAATCTTATCCCAATGGACACAATGTCTTTGCTTTTGCTCGATTCCCAGAAAATCACCGCAGGGGCAGGCATATCTATCTGCATATCGGAACCGTCATTTGAAATAGTTCTTCCTTCGAGGGCTGCAAATATGCTGTAGTTGAAAATCCTAAGTGACATTTCCACATCATCGTCTATTTGTGCCTCCATAAGGTAAGTGTCTCTAAAGTTTTCGCCGGACAATGTTACTATTATGTCGGCGACTATTTTCTCCAGCTTCCCCGACTTCGGGTGTTCTTTAACAAACTCGGTTGGCTCAATTTTCACGGGCGTGTCTAGCGGGTAGTTCTTTTTGTAGATACCATTTACCAAATGCACCACGGCAGAGGAGCTTGCTCCTTTGATAATGCTCTTGAACATTAAATCGAACAGTTTGGCAGTTTTTCTGGACATAGACAGCCTCCTAAGCAATTAGTTTTGCTGAGGCGTCGCAATGGTAGGTAAAAAATAATCCTCCGCAAGGGGAAATATAGAAAACTTATTCCATTCTCGTAGAAGCAAAGTGATGGGGCATATTGTGAGGCGTGTGGGGCGCCTTGGCACCCTAACGGATTTTTGCAAATGGTGTTGCACAAGGGCAAATGTAGCTTTTGCCATCGCTAGACGGCATTTTCAGTTGACTACAATTTGTAACCAACTGGCTTAAAGTTTAGCTGGGTAAATGAGAACGGGAAAATGAATTTCCTAAATTCCCCTCGTGAAACAGAAATTCCGTTTTGTCAGCAGCCATCCCATGCTTTACCCCGTAGCAGGCTTCTTACTTTTGATAACCGTTGGCACGATTCTTTTACTCATGCCTTTCAGTTCGCATAACGGGCTTTCTTTTTTTGATGCGCTTTTCATGGCAACATCTGCCTCCTGCGTGAATGGTCTTAGCGTTGTCTCGGTTGGGCAAGACCTCACTCGCGCCGGGCAGATAGTCCTTATGTGCCTTGCAGAAGTGGGAGGCACCGGTATAATGGCACTCTCCACAACCATTATGCTTTTAATCCATTCCAAAATGAATTTCGGGCAGCAGTCGGTTCTCATTTCCAGTTATTCCAGCGAAAACTTTTCTTCCGGTTATATCATAAAACAGGTGATAAAAGTTACCGTAATGGTTGAATTGCTCGGTGCGGCTGTATTGTTCTCGCAATGGGAAAACTTGCCTCTCGGCGAAAAAATATTCAACTCGGTATTCCATTCCATAAGCGCATTCTGCAATGCTGGGTTTTCCTTGATGGACAATTCCATGATTGGTTTTTACGATAATTGGGTTGTAAACCTCGCATTGATATTTTTGATTATATGCGGAGGCTTTGGGTTTTTATCCCTTTCGGAGTTGATTAGTAAACGCAAAAACGGAAACAACCGTGCACGGGTTTTTACTTTGCACACCCGTTTGGTTTGCATTATGGTTCCATTGTTGATAGGACTTGGAACGCTTGCCTTTTTAGGAATGGAGTGGAACGGTTCGCTCAAAGATTTGCAACTCTCCGATAAAATTCTGGTAAGCTTGTTTCAATCGGTTACCAGCCGTTCTGCGGGTTTAAACACCACGAATTTTTCCGCACTCGGAGCATCTTCTCTGTTTTTAATAATCATACTCATGTTCATAGGAGCGAACCCCGGTGGCTGCGGTGGCGGAATAAAAACCACAACAGCCGCCATAATAGGCTTGCTGGGATTCAACAGGTTTTTGGGGCGGCAAAAAACTCAGGTATTTAACCGCACCATTCCCGAAGCGACAGTTGACCGTGCCATGCGTATATTTTTGCTGTCCATTATCGTTATAGTTTTGGGGTGCGTTTTGCTTTTGATTTTTGAAACGGAAAATTTACAGGGTGGGGCGAGCCAGGCATTGTTTTTGAATGTGCTGTTTGAAACGGTGAGCGCATTTTCCACCTGCGGCTTGAGCATGGGCATAACACCGGATTTGAGTTCCGTAAGCAAGGTTGTTATTTCCATAGTGATGTTTGTGGGGCGTTTAGGGCCTTTGGTTTTGGTGCAAGCCGTTATAAGTTCTCCGAAATCCGGCGCATATTATTCCGAAGAAAACGTTATGGTTGGGTAATGCGTTTACATTTTATCCAAGGCACCGTTTGGGCCGAACAGGAATAGAATATCTCCGTTGTGAAATTCGTATTGCGCTTTTGGAATAGCGTTCAACTCTTTGCTTTTTGCGTCTTTTATCGCTATAACCTGCACACCGTATTTATTGATCAGGTTTGCATCCATAAGTTTTTTGCCTATTAAACTTTCCGGGCATTTCCATTCCATAATGGAATAACCTTCCATCAGCGGCATATAATCCAGCATATTCGGCTTGCCTATTCTGTCCAGTTTTTCCGCCAGTTCTATTGCCATGTCGTGTTCCGGCTGAAAGATATTTTTAATACCCATTTTCTCTAAAATAGCGGAGTGCGAGCTATCCGTAGCCTTTACTATTAAATTGTTCAAATTCATCTCTTTCAAGTTCAGAACGGTTAGCAGGGAATCTTTCAAAGAGCCTATGCAAACTATAATGCTATCCGCTTTTGCAAGCGGAAAATCCTGCAAAATCTTTTTGCGCGCGCAATCTGCGACCACCGCTTGCGATACAAAAGGGGCAATATCCTGAATTTT
>JAISSJ010000092.1 GCA_031273195.1 Candidatus Fibrimonas sp. | reverse complement strand
AGATTATCCCATTCCAGCCTTTGCATGGTGATTAGCAGGGTGTCTCCGCTTGCCTTGATTGAAGCCGGATTTCTCGAAGCAATGGAAGTGTTTCCTTCTTGCAGCGGAGGCAATTCCGGCAGGGATATTTTATCGGTTTGGGTGCATCTGCTTGGGTCGAAAACCTGTATATAATGCGTGTCCCACAATACCATATAGCCTTTGCCGTCTATAATAACCACTTCATAAGGATTTTCATCGTCAAGTTTTTCCTGTTTCCAGAGTTTCTTATTGCAAATATCCCTCGCTTTTATGCAGGTGAGTATGCCCGGATATCTGGTCAAAACAAAGAGGTCATCGCCTGCGGCGGTTATGTAGGAATCTTGCCCGAAAGACCAAGCACCCGGTGAATATTCCGCAGAGTCGGGAGCCATCCAACGCAGTTCGCCAGTTGCGAAGTCGCTTGTGAAGCTGAACAAAAGGGAGTTGCCTTCCGTGCCGATGCCGCAGGTTTTTGGAGCGTCTTTGCCGTCTTCGTTTGAGCCGGAGCACGCAAATAGCGTTAAAGCAACGGCGGCAAAGAGCATGGTTCTCTTAATCATAGTTCTACCTCGGAACATTGTTGAGTAGCGGGACTGTCCATGATTTTCACATGGTTACATTGAAAGGATGGGGGGAATATAGAAAATGGCAAGCTTCCATCAACTCCGCAATAATCACATCCGGCTGATACGCCGCTGCCCTTTCCGCCGCCGCTTTCCTAAAGGCAGCCTTATCCCCGTTCTGCAAAAACTCCGCAATCTGCTCCTGCATCTCCGCAGGCGTTTCAACCAAAAAACCGCACTGCCCGTGTTTGATAATATCCTTTGGCCCCTTTGTGTTATAAGCTATTGCCGGCAAACCACAACTCAACGCTTCCAACACCACCATCGCAAAAGTATCAAAACGAGACGGCAGCACCAGCAAATCCGCAGAAGCGTACATCAAGGGCAGCTTGTCGCGCTGAACCCAGTCCAGAAAAATTGCATCCGGCATTTCCTTTTTGAGTTGCTCCTGTGCAGGCCCCTTGCCGGCTACCACCACTTTCAATTCCGGTGCAACCCGCTTTGCCCTTTGATAAATCGCCGGCAGTTCCAAAACACCCTTTTCATTGCTCACCCTGCCAACATAAAGAAGCACCGGAGTATTTTCCGGCAAATCAAAGGCCTGTTTTTTATCGGGAGTTTGCGGCGTAAAATGAGAATTTACCCAGTGAGCCGTTTGGCTAACATTTTCCGGGTCAAGGTTCATGTGCGTACCGGATAGCCATGTCTTTTGGTCGGAGTTCAAAACCAGCACCTTGTCAAAGGCCTTGTAGAATGAACGCAAAATTCTCCTCACCCGGCTAAGATTGTGCCCTTCTATATTCAACACCTTGCGGGCAAACATCAGCCAGTCGGTGTGCATGTAAAACGATGCCTTTACGGTATAGGCGTGTTTGAGGTATAGACCGAACATACCCATTATGCCTTCGGTGGAGCAGATAATTCTATCATAACTGCCTGTGAAAAATAAATTGTGCAGTTCAACAAAATTCGGAATTCTGAAGGTGTAATCCTTGTATTGCGGCAAAGTGAATTCCTTTAAAGGTTTTAGCACAACCAGATTGTCTTCGGGGGCAATGGAAGAATTGCAGCAAACTATGTCTATGGGCAAATTTCTTTTTTTGATTTCGCTGTGCATTTCCTTTAGGAACATGGCAACGCCGTTGCTGTCGCCAAAGGTGTCGGTTAGCCACATGATTCTTTTCGGGTGGCAGTATTTGCCTAAATTGCCGGAGAACTCGGAAAGCAAAGGGCGGGTATTGAATAGGGTTTTTGCGCTGGTAAAGTGTGCGGAAAGAATAAATAGGGAGCAGAAAAACGGGAACGACAATCCGTCCAAAAATCCCGAAACATCAATGGCTTCCTTCGGCCTCTTTTCGCTGTCGTCAAGGTATGCCCTAATGCTAAGGGGGAGTTCCAATTTTTCTATGAAGGAATTTATATCCCCGTTTTCAAAGTTTTTGCTCACGCCGGAAGAATCAATTTTTTTGTTTAAGCGTTCTATTAAAATATTGTTGAGTCGGTTGTGTATTGCGAGTATTGAATTGTAATATTCATTTACAATCTGCTCGCTGTTGCTGTTGTATTTTTCCGCTAAGTTTATCGCCTCGTTAAAAATGGGTTTGTAAACCGGCTTGATTAAAAGTTTTTTCAACAAGTGCGGTTTTTTGCCTATCATGCTGTCCAGGAAAATTTTTACAAACGAGGTTGTTGTGCTGTGCTTTTGCACTTCGCAGAACAGGTTGGAGGCGGCAAATGCTATGAGCTTATCATTTGAGTCGCCTTTGTGCAACAGGAGTCTGAGCAGCCCCGGATCTTTATAGTTCAATGCGATTTGGCAAGCGTAGTGCAAAAAGGCCAAAGTCATCTTTTGGGTATTTTGGTATGCCCCGAAAGGTGCGGTTTGTTTATTGCGAATAGCTTCCAACGCCAACTGCGAATACGATGAAGTTTTGAGGCGTTCCTCCAAATTCGGCAAATGCAGATAGGTGCCGCTCATGCCGGCAAAAAGCCCGCTATGGCAATCGGAACCGCCGGTCATGGCTTTATGGTATGGATCTGCGCAGAAGTTTTTAGGATCGGTGTCAAATGCTTTTGCATATTTATCTATATTTTCGGGAGTTATCTGTTCCAGCCATTCCTTTACCAGCAGGTTTTGCCAACTGTCCCGCTGGCCGTTCAGCATTTCAAACCTTTCAAAAACGAGCAGCATTTTGTTGAAGAATTCCTGCGGCGGATTTTTCTTCGCCGCATAGTGGTATAGGGGATGTGCCCAGGTAGTTGGAATATTTTCCGCCCTTGCGTATTCCTGAAAGCGGTATATGTTCCTGCGAAGTTTTTCCAGTTTAACCTCCTGTTCGGGCGTAAAACCGTATGCCAGCACATGAATGCCTATTCCAAAATCGGGAACCATGCAACTGAACTCGGCAGCGGTTAAAACATCAAGGCCCCTGTCTTGAAGCGTGTAGCAGGAGCGGCCGTTATTGTGGTTGGTTATGGTAAAGGTGTTGCAACCGTTTTTTTTGAGCACTTCAATCAGTCTTTCGCTGGGCAGCCATGTTTCCGGCACATTGAGTATGCGCCCGATGAGTTCATCGGGAACGTCGCTGTTGCGGTCGTGGCAGTGAAGGTCTATTTTGATGGTTTCGGAAATGGGAAAGCGGTTTTGTTGTTTTAAAAGAAAACCGCTCAATTCATTCTGTAGCGTTTGCTGGAAATCTTCTTGCATATTGTGTCCGGGGATTTTGCACGTAGGGGTGAAGTTAGAAAATGTCAAAGAGAATCACATAACTCGTGTTCCTGCTCCCCTGTGCATCCTGCTTCAAAATTCCCTTGCTCAACAAATCCTTTATATCTCTAAGCGCAGTATCCAAAGAGCATTTTGCCATTTTCGCCCATTTTGAGGATTTCAGTTTTCCTTCAAAACCGTCCAGCAGCTTGTTCAACATCAATCTTTGCCGGCTGTTTAGCGGCGTGTCTTTGTGCCTGTCCCAAAAATTTGCCTTAAACAGCACGGAATGCGTTATTTTTTCCGCTTCAAGCAGAGCTTTTTTCAAACACTCCAAAAACCATAAAAGCCACGGCGTTATATCTCCGTTCCCATGCTGAACTTTTTCCAGAACATCATAATATCTTTTTCTTTCCTTTAAAATTTGTGCAGACATACTGTAAAATCTCTGTGAATTGTCATCTGAACGGGCAAGCAGCATATCCGATATAGCACGGCCAATCCTCCCGTTGCCGTCATCAAACGGATGAACAGTAACAAACCAAAAGTGCGCAACCGCTGACTTTAAAATCGGATGGATTTTATTTTCGCTGTTAAGCCATTTCAAAAATTTCTCCATTTCCTCCGGCAGCCTGTTTGGAATCGGTGCTTCGTAATGAACATTCAAATGCCCTATTCTGCCAGAAACAATCTGCATCCTCTCTATTCTGTATTTTCCGCCGTAGCCATTTGAGAACAAAACCTTGTGCCATTCAAAGAGCCGTTTTTCGGTTAACGGTTTTGCATAATTTTGAATTGCATCCAGCATCATTTCCACAACCCCGTCCACTGCCCTGTTGGATTTCACCGAGTCTGCGATTTTCAAATCCAAACGCCTGGCTATTGAAGAACGAACCTGCGCATAATTCAGGTTTTCTCCTTCTATTTCAGATGATTTTAGAACATCCAGCGTAAGGGTATTCAGCACGGCCTCTTCTTTTTTAGAAAACCCAAGCACAAGCATTAAACCCGATATTTTTCCCTGCATACGAATAACTTCGTTAAGCAAGGGAACCACCAAATCTTCGTCCCACGAAAACGCAGTCCAGTTTTTGCGGCTATGAATGGCCAATCTCTTAATCATGCGGAGAATATAGAAATTATTCACCGCAAAAATAAGGGGAACCTCCGCCCACTGTGCAATCAGTTTCCATGGTATCTCCCATACCCTACGGCATCCTCCCGAGTTCTCCCCATGCCCTTTTGAAATTCTTGTTTCTCTCAATGCAGTATTGGCGGCTGAAATTGGAGCAATCCAGGCTGAAACGCATTTCCAGCATATTGTTTTTGAGGCATTTAAGGCCTCTCTCTTTGAGCCTCATTCCGAAATTCAGCACCTCCCAAACGGGAAAGTCCTCCGTGAAGCTGATATCCCCGGGAATCAGGCCCAAGTCGTAGAAGTTGAACTGGTCGCCCACCCCCTCCTCGAATTCCGGCCGCCCCTTTAACGGGCAGCCGAAATTGGAGGAGCCCAGAGCGCAGTCGCCGGGCCATTCTATGTCGCCCAGCCTGAACCGTCTGCTTCCTTTGTAGATTGCGCTGACCAAATCGTCGTCCATGACGTAAAACCGAGTTATCCCGTTCTCCCTGCAATGCCTCATGATATTGTTGAGCGCATGGGCAAGCCCTTTGCCGGAGCCTATCCCTTCCGGCGTCGCCTCCGCCGCTTCGGGAAACATTCTTATAGAAGCGTTCGGCCTCTGGCCGGGGACGCAGGTTATGAATGCTGTGCTTGCGGATTTCATGCCATGCCTCATATGTTCGGGTTGAAGCTTAAAGGGCTTTGCTGAACGCCATTAACTGAATACCAAATTTTGCTTACATTGGGCATTATGACTAGCGTGAACTCTATTTTGGTTCTGCCTCCGGCTGGCACTGTGATATTTGGGTTGTAGATGCTGGCGCCTACAGAAAATTGAAAATTCCGGCTGGAAGAGGACACATTGACTACATGCAGGGCTTTGGAGTAGGCTAGGCTGCTGCCTGATGCCAGTAAAATATCGTCAAGCGCAAGAACGAAATCGTATATGTTCAGAACTATCGTTTCAATGCTGAAAATATCGAAATCCTCGCTGGCAATACTAAAGGTGCTTCCCCCATTGTTTTTGATTGCAATCACCATTTTGTTGTACCAAGGGTTTGCGTAAATGCCGCTGAGGTACATAAAGGTCTGGTATTTGGTGACTATTATCCAAGGGCTGGTTATGTCCGCAGGTTCAAGGCCCCCGAACCAGTCGTAATTCTGAGGGTTGAAATTAGTTACATTCGCAACATTGTTGAAATTTCCGGCAGCAAACGGGTCTCCGTCAAGGTTAACGCCGCTAAATACAGAGTCTTTGGGAGTCCCTGTTGGGATGGCGAGGTTGACGGGCTGGGGGCTGCCGCCGCTGCCCGCTGCGGAATCGGGGTTTATAAGGTTCCAGTAAAAGTTGGAGCTTGTCGAAGTCCGGCGCCCATACTGGAAGTAATACAGCTTGGCGGCGGTGCCGACCATGGCATTGTTCACGGTGATGCTCGCGTTGCCGGACAAGCCTGCGGACACTCCCTGAGAAGTCACGACTGTGCCGGTGCTGTCCGTCACATTGAGCGTCATTGCCCCCGTGGCCGTATTGGCGGTGCTGAACGACACCGCTATAAGCGTACCCTCGGTCACGGTCACATTGGAAATCGTCACCGCTTTTGCGGCTGTGGAGGCAGAAGTGGAAGAGAACCCGACGGGTATAGTGCCAGAACCGCCGCCCCCTCCGAGCTGTATTGTCTCGGAGGAGCCGTTGACGAAATAGACCGTGATTGAGTTGCTCTGGGCGTTGTACTCTATGTCCTCAACCCTCAGGCTCATAAGCCTTTGCCAAAGCTCCGCCGTCATTATCCCGTCCATGTAATGGTCGGCGGGCGGCAGGTTGCGTGAAATAAAATGGTTTCGCACCTTTATCGACAGGTTGTAGCCGCCGTTGCCGTCAGATTCTATGGTGAATAATTTGAGCGGGTCCGGGTCGCAGCTGCATTCGCCGCCGCCCAACCCGTCGGCATTTGCTGTATCTAGTATTCTAACCCAATTTGAAGCGGTTTTGAACCAGTATGAATTGTTATCCAAAACCATTCTCAGGGTTCCTGTTTGGTCACTTGACGGTAAAGCCGTCGTAGTTTGCACGGGCGATTTGACCAACATGGAGTCCAACATGGCATCCTCCGTCTTTATGGCGTGGAAATTGCCCTCCAAGTCTCTTATTACAAGAGTCTGGTCTGCCGTGGCGAAACCCCATTGCCCCTGTGCAAGTTGCATTGGGCTGTCATCCCTGACGAGTTCTCCGATGCTGTCTGTTGTTCTGCGTATCACTATTGCCGCTTGTGTTGCCATTTTCATTTCTCCGAGTAAAACTCTTGTATTGGTTCCCTTTCATCCACCGCCTTGCAGTTAGTCCTGGAGGCAACGCACACTAAACAAGTGGTCCTTATAGCTACCCTGCTCAAATGCTATGTCGTATTCGTAGTCTATGTACCGGTCGTGGCCAAAGCGATATATCCCGTTGGTAACCTCCAATTTGGTCTCTTTAGCACTCCACCAACCGCCGTAATAGCCGACATAGCTGAAACTGCCATCCGAATAGCCGTAGCCACCCGGCAGGGCCGAAAAGCCGAACTTGTCCGTGCCATTGCCGTCTTCGCTCCAACCGCTTTTCGCCTTTAAATATTTGCCCGCCGTAGGGCTGGTGTAACGACTTGAAGTGCCACTGGTACCGTCAACAAAACGATACAATTTATCCCAGTCAGCCTCGCTTGGAATATGCCAGCCATCAGGACAAATACCTTTATGAGGCGATTTTATTTGGCGTAAACAATCACTTGAATTACAACTTAACGGAAGACCCATAGCCGTAGCCCAGTTGTATAAGCGACCATAGGTATTGCAATTGGATTCCGAGTTGTCGTAACACATGCTACCAGAAACATTGTAGTTCAAATTCTCAGCAAACCATACCTGCTTGCCGATTTTTACGGTTCTATATATCTGGCCTTCGTAGGTCACAGAACCCGATGAGTCGCCATTGTCACCGTCGGATGAGCAGGAAAAAGTGAATGACATAGCAAGCACAATGCCTGCCGCCAAGAGAAAACCTTTTGTTTTGCTCATAAATAACCTCCTTTTGTTAAAAAAACGAATTACTATTGTTGCTTGTGTTGCCATTTTCATCTCTCCGAGTAAAATTCTTGAATTGGTTCCGTTTTATCCATCTCCTTGCAGTTAATCCTGGACACAACGAACAGAAAACAAGAAAGACTTGTAGTCGATGTTCAAGTAGGCGTAGTCGCGGTCGTAGCTCATGGGCCGAAAGTAAGCAGCATTGCCGCTGCCACCCTCGTGCTCGTCATTCCACCAAAAGCCGGATTCGCCGACATCGCTGAAATTGCCAACCGAATCGCCGTAGCCGCCCGGCAGGGCCGAAAAACCGAACTCATCCGTGCCATTGCCGGATGCTCCCCGATAATCATCCCAGCCATTTTTCGCCTTCAGCTTTTTTCCGGCGATTTTATCACCACCTGCATAATACACAAGAATACCCCAATCGGTATAGCTTGGAATATGCCAACCAACTGGGCAAATGCCACGATGCTTGGACTGTATCTGGCTAGAACAATAAGCAGAATTGCAACTAGACGGAAGGCCCATAGCGGTTGCCCAATCATAAAGACGGCCGTAAACAGCACAGTTGCTATCTTCGTTTTCATAGCAAGCGGAACTGCCCGAATTGGGATTGTAATTCAAATTCTTCGCAAACCAGGTTTGAGAACCAATAACTACCGTTGGGTAAGTATCGTTATCGTAAGTTACGGAAGTGCCATAAACAACACCGCCAGCGGAAGAATTGCTCGACAGGTCACCGCCCCCGTAGCTTGACGAAGATCCACCCCCTTCGCCTTCGTCAGATGAGCAGGAAAGGGTGAATGCCATTGCAAGCACAATGCCTACTGCCAAGAGAAAACCTTTTGTTTTGCTCATAAATAACCTCCTTTGGTTAAAAAACGAATTGCTATTGCTACTTGTGTCGCCATTTTCATTTCTCCGAGTAAAATTCTTGAATTGGTTCCCTTTCATCTATTGTCTTTTGATCATCAAGCAAATTTTCATCAAGGAAAAGGATATTTTTTGCCGGTTCCGAATTCATGACTTCAATCCGTACCGCATCTTCTGCCGGAGCAAGTGAGTAACCTACTATCCAGCCATCTATAGAATTATCTCTAAATCTTCCAAATTTTAATGTAACTTGCCTTAATAAAAGGCTAGAAAGGCTTCCGTCTGGCAAGCGGTCAAGCGGCACTTTGAAAGAAACGATGGTTTTTGCGTATGAGTTATGCAGGGCAGTGTTAATGAAATTTTGCAGCCAAAGCCCATCCGTACCGAATGCCGCTATCTGATGCTTCGTGTATCTTTCGTCCAGTTTAATTCGTTGTTTTGTTTTTTCAAAGGCACCTTTAGATATGTCGTGCAACTCTCTGGCAGATGCGATACCTATATCCAAAGTTCCGCTTACAATCTCCCGCCAATTAAATTCCTGCTTCAGGGGCGTTATTTCAAGAGTGTCATTTTGCGAAAACTCTTTTTGCAATGGCAAAATTGGCGAAACTATAACAAACAGTGCATCTGCTCCTGTTTCGTCTATTCTCACGCTGGTAAGCTCGCAACGTGCCGCAAATTGATTGGAAGATGTTTTTATCTTGTATATACCTCCTATGTAAAGTTTTTTCGAATTTTCCCCCTCTATGCGCGCTCCCAAACCTTTGGGTTCATTTTCCATATATCCCGGATAAATTATCTCTGCGATGAACGGCTTGTCTGCCTGAAGCCACTCGGCCATCTCTGGGAACTGAATGGAGGTTGCCACGGAAAGCGTTTTTTGCACACCCTGTACATTCGCCGAGAAATCCCATTCCGTGGCCACGGAATCCAAGCCGACGTTTCTGACTTCAAGGCTGCCTTTTATTATATCAACTGACGTTACAGGCCATCCCCGTTCGCTGGAAAAAAAATATTTGGCGTATAGCATTGAGCCATCGGAAAACATTGAAAAATTTGCGGCACGGCATATCTCGGACAACTTGTCCGTAAATTTCTCGCCATGCTTGAACGGAATAAAAGGCGTTTCATTCAAACTACTTTCAGATTCCTTATCCGTTCCATTTTGGATTCTGTCGCTCACTTCGCTAAAACTTTGCGTATCTGCGTTTATTCCGTAATCTTCGCATAGCTGTTTCGTTAGGCTGGCTATGTCATATTTTATTTCTAACCCATGACTTTTAATCAGCGCTTTGCCAAGTTCTATTTCCCGCTCGCATTCCACGGGCAAGGCGGATAAATGCAATGCACATTTTTTAACGTTGGGTATATCAAAAAATAGCTGCAAATAAATATACTTAGCTCTAACTTCCGAATCGAATGTCAATAGATTTTTTAAATTCTCCAAAAGCTTCTGCCCTTCCGAATCTTCCTGCGCCACTCCATTTCTTGTTAACGATATTTGAGTATTTTTGCTATACTGCCAATTATCCTCAACGTAATTATTATTTATGTCTAAATCTAGATTGTAATTTTTTGTAGCTATTGTATTCCCGGCATCATCAATTAAGAGCACTCTGGCGGAAAAATAGTAGCTCTCATTCAGCCAAAAAGAGAATCTGGGTTTAATTCTATATTTTCCACCGAAATGCAAATCATCTACACGCCAGTAGAGTGCAACATGCAATCCGGTTTTAATGATACTATTGTTTGAGCATTCTGCAACAACAACCCAGTTTGGCGATTCCGGAGAATCAACGGCAACTTGCTCACCGTTCGCAGGAAGTATTTTTGCGTACGAAATATCTCCGTCAACCCAAAATGTCGATCCGGCTCGGCTTGCGTCCCAGCGAGGCTGATGTTTGCCTATTTCACTTAATGTTATATTGTTATTCGGTGCATCGGGAAATTCTAAGACCGAATATTTTTCGTTGCTTTCAATTACATTGGTGTTAACACAAACATCACGGAATGTACCATCATCGTTGATTATCCTAAAGTTAGGGAAGAACTCACGGTTCCTGCCATAAAGGAATGTTTGGGGATAAGGCATTGGGCGTATGGATTTCATTAAAGGCACGGCGTATCTATTGCTTCCGCTAACGAACCTGAACACGGAAATATCTTCAGTGCTGGTTTCCTCCTTATCATTTTTCCAGAAAGTTTGCGTAACGGCGAACTGGTACGAGCGCACTGTATTATAAGTTCCATTTATATAGGCGTATTTTTTTGCCGCAGTTAGTATACCCCCCAAATAGCTGTAATCTACGTCGTCTTGGCTTAAAATATCGCCTGTTCTCACTGGCCTATCAAGCGTAATTATTTCGTCTTCCACTTTTGTCACCTTGTACAAATTACCCTTACCCTTGCCGGAGACGATTTCTATATGATTTCCGGATGTGCCGGAAAATTCCGGGTATCTTCCAATGTCTCCGCGTTTCGGAACAGAAATTTTTGCCAATTGCCCCGTGTCAGCATTCATGACCTTGGATACAGTGAAATTTTTCGCAAACGAAGGCTTGCCGTCAAAAGTGGTCAATATTTCAGAAGCATTGCTGCCCTGTTCCAATTCAGGAGTAAGGGATGCTACCATGCTGCGTTTAACCCCTTGGCTAATAGATTCTCCGGAGTTTTGCTGTTTGTACAGCCTGAGCAAACTCCTTGTCCCATACGAGTTTTCAAGCTGGTTCCCGTCGCCAAATCCCTGCGGCACTTTCAAATTCACCTGCCCAACTTTAGCAAATACAGAATCTTTAAGATTTATTTCAACAGAAACCTCATCTGTCTGTGAATAGCTAGAAACAAGCATTCCCTCAAACACGGATTTTTCTACGTGGTCAATCTCTACAGACATAGTCGCCTTGCAGCCCAGCAGTTCTATATCGTTTCGCAAGATATGGCGTATAATGTCTTCGGAAACAATCTTTATTTTAACATCGCTTATCTGCGACAACTCGCCGCCTTTAATTATCATATTTTCCTGCGAAATATCAGAAAAACTATTTCCGTCAAGGCAATCATAGTATCCCGTTAAAGGCGCAGTTGAAAAGTGATAAATACCGTTTTGAAAACCTATTGAACTATCATCCGACAAGCCTGTTCTTTCGATATCAATTTCCACTTTATACACTACCAGCATCAGACAACAGCCCTCGCGAAATCAAAATCTGCCTGCCACATACCCGAATTTCCAAATCTGCGCAGGTTGCCGAATGAGAGAAGCAAAGCACTTTGTTCATTTTGCGAATCCACCAAAGCCATAGAATCATTGCAACTAACCTGGAAAGGCGTTCTTCTGCCTTTGGTCAAAAGCCACCTTATTGTTCCACCCATCACCTGCGAATTCGCCAAGAGCGAGAGCTTGAATTCCGGCCTGCTCCACCCGTGCCGGAACGCAGACCAGCCGCTTTCCTTCTGCGAAACAAATTTACTCTCCTCGGATTCTCTTCTCACCTCCTGCACGGCGAAGTTGGCCAGGCTGAACTCAATGGCATCGTATGCCCATTTGGGAGCCAATTCGGGATTTTCCCACAAAGCGGCTATCTGGAACGACATCTGCGCAATCCCCTTGCCTGTGGTTGCCATATCGTCTATGCCTGTGAGCAGATATTCATAGCCGTCCTCGCAGTCAAACGCTGGGCCAAAGGGCTTCTCCCCTTTGCTGAATGTTGCTTCCAAAACATCCGAAACATTTGGCATCTCATTTCTAAATTCGGTTATTTCTGCCACGGTTCCCCAAACGGAAATTTTTGCTGACAAATGGTCGGTGCCAATGCCATAGTCAATCGCTTCCGTATGCTTGTTTGCGGATTTCCAAGAAATGCCGCTCTCGTACGACACGGCTGAGTTTACTATTATTAAGGATTTGCCATTGATTGTCATGCGAAAGCCCCTGCTGACGAAAGCCCTTTGGAAACCTCGCTTGCGAAGAACGAGCGAAACATGCTTTGATTTTCACGCAGCATTTTCTTTACATCTTCGGAATTCATGCCGGGAGAGATATTCGGAGCAAATGTTACATTTACCTGCGGCCGCTTATCGTTTTCATCACCATTAGCTATGTTGAACAATTTTTTCTGCTGTTCCTTGTTGAGTATCATTTCCCCGGAATTAGCCATTACAGGCACACGGTCGCCGTAGTAGAAATTGCCTCCTACTACGCCACCTGTAGCGAATTTCTGTGCTTGTATGGTGGCCACCTGTGCCAGGCCACTTGCGGTTGCGCCTGCCGCTAAAGCAAGGCTAAGCGGCCATGGGGCAGAAGTCATTGCCTTGGTGGCAGCTAGGGCGGTGTTTATTAGCGCCTCGCCTATTGCTATGATTTTCATTTTATCGCCACCGGCTTTTCCTATTATTGCCGCACTATTGGCTACCTGAAGCAATGAGCTGGCATATTGACCGCCCGTATTTACCCTTGTTTGCAAAAGCTGGTTTTCAAGCCTCTCCGCTTCCGCAATTCTGGCTCTTTCAATTTGATTCAGAAGGTCGGCATTCTCTTTTGCCTTTGCCGCCAGTTCGTCATATCTGGCATCCATTCGCTCCATTTGGATTCTTAAGCGTTCTTCCTCGTCATAGGCGGCAGCTTCTCTCAGTTGCCATTCAAGTTCCTGGGCGGCCTTTTTGTTCTCCGCATCTTTGTCCGCCGCATTCTTTTTTACCGCTTCAATTTCGGCAAGCATGGCTTTTTCTTCATCTAATTTCCTTCGTTCATCCTCAATTGCTTTTTTCTCTGCTTCTTCCAATCTTGCATTGTAATCGTTTGTTGATAGTTCTATAAAATTATCGTATTCTTCTTGGGATATTTTTTTCTTCTGAAGCAATTCGTAGAATTTGTCTAATTGTTCGTTGTATGTATCGGTAGCGATTTCTGTTTCGCTCATTTTGGATTTTTTATAGGATTCAAGCCATTGTGCCAAAGCTTCTTCTTCCGCTCTTGCTCTTTCTCGCATCAATTCTCTCGTTCTTCTAAATGCATCTTCTGCTGCCGTAGATGTTGCGCATTGACTGCTTTTATTATCAATATCCGATTGCGGTTTTTCTTCTTTTTCTTTCAGGCTCTCAAGATTTGCCCTAGCTTTAAGATAACGGTCTTTGACAATATCTCTCTCTTTTTGTGAATAGCCGCCTTTACTATACATAGTTCTTTTTATTTCCTCATAAGCTTTGTCCAAACCTGTTATTTTGTTTTGGAGAGCTTTAGCCGCATTGCCTTCTCCGGCAAGGCTGAGGGAGGTTTCTTCCATCTTGTTTTTCAAATCTCTGGAAACGGATTGATAATATTGTTTAGAACTTTCAGTCCAGCCTTTTAGCAAAGAATCATAATATTTAGTGGAAGCTTCTAAGTTATCAGGCTTCTTGTTCATGACTTTCTTTATCTCATCGGCAATAAGCGAACCTAGTACATTAATCGCAAGATTTCCCGCTATGCCTGCTACAACCGGAATCATATTTTTACCTCAACCATAAATCCAATTCCTCATTTAAGCAAAATTATTCAATCCTTTACGCAACGGACAAGATGTTTTCGGTATTTACTACGGTAATCATAATCGTCATCGCTAATAATCAATTGGCCACCATACACTTTTGCTTGGTAACCTATTTCACTATCATACTCCGTAACACTCCACCAATAAAAATTATAGTCACAAATAATGCTGCGATCATAACCATTAGTAAATACCATATTATTTTCGGCCCAAACATTACCGAGAGCCAGCCACTCTTCATTGCTCGGCAAATGCCAGCCATTTGGGCATGCTTCCATCACCTCATTCCAATAATATTCGGTTTTGCCATTAAAAGCTAGATTTTCCATAAACCAAATACTGCCATTACCTATATCTTTAATTTTATATTTCTTATTGTCCCGAGTGTCTGTAAACATTTCAATATCTACGGGAGGTACCCAATCCTTTGCACAACGAATTCCATGTCTATCCTGATAAATATTAGGAACATCTCCATAACTAATTCCGATAATTTCTCTATATTCAACTATAAATGCCCACCAAATTCTGTTTGTAAAATATTTCTGATCTTCAACTGAAATTGAGGCAATAAGAGCGGTAAATTCATAATCATTCGGTAAATGCCATCCACTTGGACACGCATTTCTCGTTTCTTCTTTTGTATATTCAAATTTTCCATTAAAATTTAAACTTTCTACAAACCAAACGGAACCATTGCCAAAGTCCTTAGTCTTATACTCCTTGCCATCTCTCGGATCTATGAATATTTCTCCTGTCCAAGCAACACTTGAAGAAGATGGAAACCAGTATCCATCATCAAAACTTGATGATGATTGATACGAAGAACTTGAATTTTCAGTGCCTCCATCGTCACCGGAGGAACAGGAAAAAACAAAAGCTGCAGCCAAAACAACTGCGGCGAACGTGATAACCCTACTTTCTCTTGCCATTATAAGCCCCCATGCTTTTTAACAAATTCTTCACCTTCCTTTTCTGCTCCGCAAAAATGGAAGGAGCCGCACTCCAAGCCTCTGCCGCTTCCCAAAACACGGCAAGCTGCTCCAGCAAACTTCCCGGAAAAGGCAAAAGCCCGTGCTTGTCGTATGCGTAAAGGCAGTTCAAAAGCAAACGGAAATCTCTGCTTGCATCCGCAAAGATGTAGCTGTTTGCCGTTGTTTGTACCATTTCTCCGCATACTTCAAACCCCTTATCCTCGCCTTTCAAGAACCCGTGCCAGATTCCGCTTGCGACAATAATTTTTTTTTATCGGCATCCAAAAGCCGGTTAACCTCGCTTATTGCGTTTGTCACATCAATAATGTCCTCAATCTTCAAACCCTCAGCGAGTTCCCTTTTGTTCACGCTTTTAAAGTCAACTTCGCTGCCCTCATAATCCTTTAACCCAACTATGTTTTCCACAATATTGTTCAGCAAATATTCCATGCTGTTATAAATGGCATGCAAATGATTTTTATCACCGTCATTGCTATTGAGAATTTCCGCAAATTCCGCCTGCTGCAGCACCGTAAACGGCTTTACAAGGAACTTAACGCCGTTCACATCAATCTCTTTTGCCTTTCTGCTATTGTAAATCATATCGCTCCTACCTGAACCACAGTAAAATTTCATCATCCTCACCGGTGAGTTTGAGAGTGAGAGCCTGGGCAAGCAGCGAATTGTTATCGCTTTCGCTAATCCCCGTGTATTGCACTGCGGGCAAAAGAACGTTTACCTGATTCCCCGCACCCTCGCCAATCTTAAAACTCATCGCCGCAATTTCACCCATAAACAATTTCTGGTAAAGCCCCCCGGACTGCTCTAAATCCGCAACAGAAAGGTTTACCGTAGCTGTTCCGGCACGTTTAACCACAAGGGCGTGTTTAAACCAGGTCGGGCTGTTTTGGTCCTCTATAAGCGTCACCTCATTGCCCAAATCAATCTGTATTGATTGTGTAATCGGAGCGTAGTCCGTTCCGATTTTAATATTGCTTTCAACCACTATTGCCGGCAAATGATTTTCCCACTCAATGCCTTCGGGCGCAGTTCCGGCTTTGCTCCCCCAAGTGCTTTTGTTTGCAATGCCGGTAAAGGCGGCTGTCCAAGAAGGGTAGCTGCTCGCAGAGGTTTCCATAGTGAATGTGCAAGCGGCTCCGTAAATCTCTTTTTTCAACCCGCCATCGGAAACGGAAAGCGTGTAAGTCCCCTCGGAATTTTCGCCCGAACTGGGGTTGTAGAGATACCCGGCTGATACAGGCTCACTGATTATTTGGGCAGTAAATTGAGAATCAAGGGAATAAATTTCGTCAACCGCAAAAATTCCGCTTATTGCAGCATAATATAATTTATGATTTTCAATATCAATTCCCACCACTAAACCTCTCACGTTTTCGGTGGAACTTTTAATCACGGTTTTACCGGTTATCAATTTATCCAACTCTGTTTCACCGGATATGCCAACGCAAAACACATCACGCCTTGCAAATCTCGCTGCTTGCAGAATAGCGTCTATTTTCGGCGGTTTACCTGTTTCGCCGCTGTTTTTCAGTTCACCGGCAAGGGAAACGTTCGCCGGAATCTTGCCGATTCTAGCCGGGCTAGCCGAAAGGCTGCCTTTGAACGCTTCCTGTTCAATAACTTCCGGCTCAACTGCCGCTGTTATTTCCGTAACCTGCAACCCGTAGCATTCCGGGTCAAGTTCGGTTTCCTGAACTCCAGACTGCGTTTCCTGCTTCAAGCCTATTTGCTTGTTCCCGAATAGTGCGTAACTCATTGTTTGCCTCCTATCATGTATTGTACGCTTATTTCCACCTTAACCAAACTCACGCCATAAAAACCGGAGGTTATCACAGCATTTCCAATCCGTACAAAACCCAGCCTTCCACTTGCAAAATCGGGCAGACGGGCTGCCAATGCAGCCTGATTTATATTGTCGTAATTGAATTTTTCAAGCATCGCAGAAGTACCATCCTGCCAGTTTTCCTTGAGTTCCGGCAAGCTCGCTTCAACAATTAAAATATCCTCGCGGCGCAAGTAGCTATGTATGCTCTCGTCCTTCGCTTCGCTTTCATTTTTCCAAAAACATTTAAATTCCGTATTGCCTTCAAATTGCCAGTCGGCAGCAGTTGGAATATAATGCCAGCCGAATTTTTCGCTGAGCAGTTCTTTGAATGCCAATCTTATACTCTCTCTTATAGATTCGCTTGCAATTCCGCTATCCTCAGTTACGGAAATAATGCTTAACGGGGCAACCGCAGAAAATTCCACTTGCGCAGCGATTGAATCATCACTGTAACTTTCCTCGCTCGTTTTATCAACCCAATTTACAGGTTCGCAGGGCATAATACCCGGTAACAACACAACACCGCTGACTTTTTTCAGGATTTTTGCAATAATTTCATGGAATTCTGTTCTTTCAGCTATTCCGCTTATCACCACCGATGCCACAATTTTTAAAATTTCATTGCGAATGCCGTTTTCTGCTGTTTCAAACTTTTCACCAATCACCCGCCAGGAAACAGCCGGTTCTTGTGTCAATTCTTCTAATATGTTTTCAACGGTTTCGCAATCAATCATAAATTTCTACTCAATTTAAATAAAGTGTTTATTTTTTAAACACTTTTTAGATTAATATACATTTTTTTTCTACAAAACGATTAAAAAAAATAACTTTCCGAAAAAATAACATAATTCATGTATCCAGAGAACATTTTGCCAGTTTTTGCGGCTATGAATGGCCAATCTCTTAATCATGCGGAGAATATAGAAATTATTCACCGCAAAAATAAGGGGAATGCGGAAATTTATGTTTTCTACAAAACCGTGGCAATAAAAATATCACAGGCCGGACTATTTTCTATTTTTTATCTATGTTTCGCTTTTTTATTTTAGCATTGATATTTTTATTATTGCTATCCTGCTCCACCGCCTTTAACCTGACGGATAGAAGCGGTAGCGTTTTTGTTATTGAAAACCCGGAACTGGAAACTAAGGGCAACCTGGAATACAAGGCAGGCGATGCCGTTAGGGAACTTGCCATAAAAGATATAGTTTCCCTTTCCGTTCCTAATGCGGAACCCAAAATTTTTGACGGCAAAGTGTTTTACCCCGCAACTCTAAGACTGGAAGATACCGTTTCCGTTCCGGCTCAGGGCTTTATTTGCGTGGAAGGAACCATAAAGGCAAAAAACGCAGGTGGAAAATTCAGCATTCCGCTCGCTAATGTAAAAGAACTGAAGCTGCAAAAAGAGGATTGATGTACACCATAATTCTAACAGAGTTGAGCACTAAGTCCGATTTAAGGGCTATTGTCGGTGCTATATCCAATGTTTTAAATATTGACAAAAGGGGAGCGGTTGAAAAAGCTAAAAGTTTGCCTTTTGCTTTGGCGGAAAATTTGCCGGAAAAGGAAGCAAAGCTGATGGCGGATATGTTCAGCAGCATGGGAGCCGGAATAAAGGTAATCCCGCCGCTAGACGAAGTTCCTGCAAGGCAGCTAAGGGAATTAAGAACGGAATTGCCCAAAAAAGGAATACCCTTGGGCTGCTTGGCTTTTATTATGCTCTGTTTGGTAGGCTTTGCGGCTTTTGCCAGCTTAAAATACGAATGGATTATAGAGCAGTTTAAGCCGAACCCGGCAAAAGCGGAAAAACTTTTGCAAAAGGGCGATATGAAAGAGGCAAGGAGAAATATCCGGAGACTGCTCGGGGAAAAACCCCATGACACCGACCTTTTGACCTTGCAAGGCAGGTATTATATAGGCGTTGCCCGCAAAAGAATGGATGCGGAAAAGTGGAAAAGCTACGGTGAGGCGGGGGCACTTCCCGAATTGGATACTGCGGTGGCTTTCTTTCGCAAAGCGGAATCCTTAAATCCAAAAGACGGCAGCATTCTAAGATGGATTTCCACTGCGGAGCAAATGAGAAGAGCCTTGCCGGAAGCGGAAACCGCCGCACGCAGAGCCGTTTCCATTGACCCGCAAAGCACCGACAACTGGAATCAGCTAGGCTCGGTGCTCGTGGAGCTGGAGCAAATCAGCCAGGCGGAGCAAGCGTTTTACCATGCGCTGAAGATAAATCCAAATGATGTGGCTGCCTTGAAAAACATGGCTATTTTAAATCTCTACTACACAAAAGACGCGGAAAGAGCCGCCGGCTATCTCGCTGCATTCTTTAACCAAAAAGAGGCCGCTATAGATATGGATTCTCACTTGCTCCGCACGGATTTAGCCACAGCGATGATCGGGGATTTCAACCCGCCTTTTGAAAAATTAAGCCCGCCACCGCTTCCCTTTGAGGAATACGAAAAAAGACGTGTGCAAATAGCCAAGAATCCTAAATTGAAAACCGACCCTCTGCTGCAAGAGCAACTCGGTTTGCTATATATGTCAAGAAACGAGATGAGTTTAGCGGAAACCCGTTTTATAAAAGCCGTTCAGTTGAATACGGCCATGGAATCTTCCAGAAAGATGCTTGCAGTGATATACATGAAGGATGCCAGCTATGAAAAGGCTTTGAAAACCATGGAGGCGGCGGCGCAAAACGGCACAAGAGATGCGTTTTTTTGGAAAAATATCGGGGTTTTGCAAAAATACTACAAAATCAACCCCACAGAGGCGAGCAAGGCTTTCAACCGCTACCTAGCCCTGGGCGGCGACCCTTACGGGAACAGGGTAAGAAGGGAGATAGGCCGTTAGCTGTTCCTCAAATTTCCTAAATTCTCTCTTATATGAGAAAAAGCGATTTTGAAACAAAGCTTGCAATGGGCATCGCATATCACAGGCTCGCCATTTTGAGAGACGGCGAGAACCGTAATTTGTTCTATTCCGGCGAAATGCATAACCCTGAGGATATAAACAAGATTTATCTGCTTGAACTTTGCGACGAGCATTTTATCTTGCGCTCGGATTTGATTTTTGACGAATGCGTAGAGCGTTTTTTTTATGTGACAAAAGATACATACGAGTATAGCGAAAATAACCTCAAACATGCGCTTTTGGTATTGCGCAAAACCGAGCAAAAAGTTTATGATATTTTATCAAAACTGAAATTGAGAGGTTTTTACGGCAAAAACGAATTCTTGCGCCGCCTGATAAGCCTGATACCCCAGCTTGATTTAACGGGAAATACCGTAAAAGACCGTAAAAGCGGAAAAACATTCATAACCCTTAAGGACGATGTTCTGCACTTTGAATATAAAGATGGGGCGGCGGATTCTTACATGAATCTGGCAAACAAAGATTTAAATGAGAAAGTTTTATTGCAATGCGTAGATTTGATAACTTCATTGCTTGGCCAAGGAAGTATCTAAAAGGATTTTAAAAGTGATAGTTCTGCTTGCAGATTCCGATAAAAAATTTGTAAACGAAATTCTAGAATCCTGGTCTATAACCGAAATTCCGGTAACTGCCGTAACAAACACCGCAGATATGATTTCCGCTGCGGCAAGCGGCGAAGTATCGGTTGCTTTTTTGAGTGCGGATTTTTTATGGGCGGCAGAGCTGGATACCGTTTCCTATCTCATGGACCATAATCCCGATGTTGAAATTTTTGTTCTGTGCGAGCAGAAAAACCAATCTGTGGCGGAGGCTTCGCTATCAAGAGGCGCAAGCAAATACTTGATGAAGCCTGTGGCGGTGGCTAATCTTGAAAACACCGTTAGAAAGGCCTTGCAAAAACGGAGCAATAAAAAAAGTTATCAACTCATGGAGAACCAGGTTCTTGAAGAGCTTTTTGGCAACACTCCGGAAATGCAAAAAATTTTGAAAACCATCTACAAAATAGCCCCGACTACAAGCACTGTTTTGATAACAGGCGAATCCGGCACGGGCAAGGAATTTGCTTCCAACATAATACATCGTTTGAGCAAAAGGGTTAACGAGCCTTTTTTAGCCGTGAACTGCGGAGCTATTCCGGAGAATATTATTGAGAGCGAACTGTTTGGCAGCCGCAAGGGGGCCTTCACAGGGGCGGTGAATAAAAAGGGCTTGTTTGAGGAGGCAGAAGGCGGCACTCTTTTTTTGGACGAGGTTGCGGAGCTTTCGCAGGCGGTTCAGGTCAAGCTCTTGAGATTTTTGCAGAACAGGGAAATAAGGAGGGTTGGAGAAAACGAAAACCGAACCCTTGATGTTCGCATTATAGCCGCCACCAACCGCAATGTTGTTGAAGAGGTGAAAAACGGAACCTTCAGGGAGGATTTGTATTACCGCCTTAACACGTTCCACATAGAGATGCCACCGCTCAGGGAGAGGCGTTCCGTGATAAGCAGTTTAATCAAGCATTTCATAATAAAGCATCAAAATGAAACCGGCAAAACAATAAGGCGAATAAGCTCGTCCGCTCAAATTGCGTTAAAGAGCTACGATTATCCCGGCAATATAAGGGAGCTTGAAAACATAATTGAACATGCGATGGTGATGGCGGAAAACGACGAGATAACCTTGGAAGATTTGCCGGAGGCTTTGCACCCAAGCTACATAGTGCCTGAAAATCGCTATCTGCTGTCTTCGCCCGCAACTCAAAAAAGCGAACCGGAAAGCGAAGATTTATCCCTTGCCGAACTGGAACGGCGGCACATAATAAAGATGTTTGAAAAACACAAAAACCTATCCCTAACCGCAGAGAAATTAGGGATAAGCCGTACTACATTGTGGCGCAAATTAGAGGAATACAAGGTTGAATTCGGTCACTGACCGCTGATTTGCATCCAAAATGCGCGGTAATTTTCCCTGTCATTGCCTTTGCGGAATTTAATGGCCTCTTCGGGGTGGG
Organism: Candidatus Fibrimonas sp.; assembly: GCA_031273195.1. Lineage (GTDB taxonomy): Bacteria > Fibrobacterota > Fibrobacteria > Fibrobacterales > Fibrobacteraceae > Fibrimonas. Next base: position 5,555 of record JAISSJ010000092.1, on the reverse strand, counting down.
AGTTGAAAATTCCGGTTATCATTTGCGGAATAATGTAGCCCCATTCCAAATTCTGCTCTTTTTGCATCGGAATAAAATCGCTTGCGATTATATCCAAAACCGGACGAATATCAAACTTGGGATTTTTCAGAAAGCCGAGCAACAACTCCGTGGAGCAGTTGCCGGCACCGCGACCGATGCCGTAGATTGTGCAATCCAGGTAATCCACATTGTTTATTATGGCCTGAATTGTGTTTGAAAAAGCGAGCTGCTGGTTGTTGTGCCCGTGAAAGCCCAGCTTTTTGGTTTTGACCCACCTTTTGTAGCGTTTGGCCAGCTTGTCTATGTTTTCCTGGTAAAAATAGCCGAAAGAATCCACGAGGTAAAGCACATCCGTTTTGGATTCCTTTTCCACTTGGTCAAGGGCTTCGTCAAGTTCGGGGCCGCAGTCGCGGCTTGCCGCCATGATGTTTATTGTTGTTTCGTAGCCAAGGTCGTGGAATTCATTTACCATCGCTATGCACTTGTCAATATCGCGGGCGTAGCAAGCCACACGCACCATGTCGTAGGGGGATTCCGACTTGGGCTTCACTTTGCTCATGTCTGCCCTGCCTATATCTGCCATAACGGAAACTTTAGGCCCGTTTTCCACGCCTTCTTTCATTTTCCAGAGCAAATCATCATCGCAGAATTTCCAAGGCCCGAATTCTTCCCTGCTAAACAACTGGTCGGAGTTTTTATACCCGGCTTCCATATAATCCACGCCCGCTGCGGCGAGCGCCTTATAAACCTTTTGCACCAATTCAAAAGAAAACTTGTGCTTATTGAGCAACCCGCCATCGCGGATTGAGCAGTCTAGAACCTTAATTGATTCGCGAAACATATTAACTCCGTCATAAATGTTGGTAGTAATATAGAAACTGCCGGAAGTATCCGGCATTATTGACTGTTCTTTGCCCTGTCGGCGAGCAAAACTTCGTTTCTACGTCTTTTGAACATATCTTTCATTGCCGTGGGCAGCTTTTCCACTTCGGATTCTGGGATTTCCTTTATCTGCTCTGCCGTAAGGTCCATAATCTGCTCTTTAGTGATGTATGTAAGCACAATCGCCTGGTTGTCCGCTTGGTTGTGCGATTTTTTGGCGAATTTTTTTACAGCATTATTCCCGTCAGCAACCTTGTCCGTTTTCAACAATTCCCTCATGGCAAAAAGCCAAGCCATAAGGCCCACTAACGTTACGGTCGTGATTTCGACCATTCTGGAGTCCTTAAAAAAAAACTCTATTATTCCCATAATGCGCTCTTTGCTAAATTCCACTTTACGTGCTCATCTATAAAATCATTGCCGTTGAATTTAAACCCGAAAAACTTATCTATCTTTTCCAGAGAAAATAAGCAAGGTTCCTTGCCCCACCCCTTGTCCTCTTCCTCAATAACCGCTTTGCTTCCGAGGCAAAACTCAATGGCTCGCTCCGCTATGCTTTTCCAACTGACCCATTCCGTGCCAAGACCAAAAAATACTTCCTCGTTGCATTCGCTTTCCAAAACCGCAGCATAGAGCTTAGCTAGTTGCAAAGCGTGTATAAACTGAGTTCCGTCATGTTTTGTCAAATGCACAGCCCGATTTTCCTTGACCGCTTTTGCAATGTTAAAAAATCTGCGGTCGGGTTGGGTTACGCCGTCTGGGAATGCCAAATGCCCAAAAGTGTAACCGGGGCGAATGATATTTCTTTTCATGCCTGAAAAACCCAAAACGTATGCCTCACTTGCTGCCTTTGTTGCGCCGTATAAATCCTGCGGTATGCAAGCCATATTTTCATTTGCGCCGTTGCGAATTTTTCCAAATGCCGCCGTGCTTGATGTATAGACAAACTTTTCGCATCCGTTTTTTGCGGCGAGTTCCAAAAGCTGAACGGTTGCGGCGGTGTCGTTTGCGAGCATTGTGAGCGGAGTTTCGCCCCACCCAAGCGCAATATGAACACAGGCCTCGCAACCCTTTAGCCCTTTTTCTATAGCCTCCGAATCCAGCAAGCCAGCACAGAGCATTTCAACATTTTTATGAGCGGCCAAACTCGGAATTTTATTCGGATTCCTCGCCAAAATTTTCAGCGAATGTCCTTGCGCCAGGAATTCCTTCGCCACGAAATGCCCGATAAAACCCGTGCCGCCTGTTAAGAAGATGCGCATTTAAAATCCTTTTAGCTTACTAAAATACAAATACCAGTATTTTTTGTATGAAACTGACCGAGTTGCCGTTTGAATGTTGAAAATATTTCAGTCATAGCGAGTAATATAGAAACATTTTACGGTTTGGGCAAGAGAAAAAGGGAAATTGGGGATTTTTGCATATAGAGGGGCGAATAAAATCAAAAATTAATCAAACCCATACACAACCATAAACCTGTCCGGTAAAACGATAATGGAAAACCGGCTATCTTTATCCTTCTCAATAAAATGCCGGGCAACCGTTTTGCCCACCGCATAGCCGAAAAGCGCACCGCCCCAGCCATCGGAAAGCCAGTGTATAGTTGTTGAAACACCCAGCCCCATATAAACAGCGTAACCGTATAAACCAATAGCGAGCGGAATATTATCGGGGTAAAATTCCGTTAGCGTTGCCGCCATTGCCCACGCCGCAGAAGTATGCCCGCTAGGCCAGCCGTCAAAAGGAACACGCCTAAAAAAACCGAATTTAAAATCCCTGCTAAAGTCCTCTTCGTCAATGCGCCTGTCATCTCCCCAAATATGCGGCTCCCGGCGGCTTGTGAATGCTTTTATTCCCGTTGTGAGAATTGTTGAGATTATAGATGCCTGCGCAACCGCAACACCTGCCGTCTGCAATTTTGAATCCTCCTGATAGCGACCAACCCCGTATAGGGAAAGCGGCACTATAACAGGAGCGAGGCCGCCGGTCATAACGGCAGGCGCTCCGGCGTTTGCAACCGGTTTATGATTGTATGCAAACTGCCGCCACTCCCAGTCCGCTCCGGTTTGAACAAGAGCGTAAGTACCGGTTGCCATAAGCGCAAAATTAAGCCCGTAGTTGTAAATAAAAGTTTTGCCCGAATTTATAAAAATCCCGTCAAAAACATCCAAAAGAGAAACCGATTCCGCCCTCGGCAAAACATATAGGGAAAACAATGCTATTGCTATTTTTCGCATTCATTCTTTCCCATTCTGCAATACACAAACTCCTCTTTTTTCCCTGCTGTAATTTTATACTTGCCCGGAAAACCCCTAAACCGAATTTCCCCGGATTGATTCGCCACGCCCTGCAAATTTGTTGTCCAGGTTTTGTGCCACAAATCATAAAGAGTATCAGCCGCAGGTTTTGCCCTGCCATTGCCGTCTATTATTCCGCCGTTCTTAACCCAGTGGCGGTAGTCCCAAAATCCCCAAAGCAAAATGCCGCTAACCGCAGGGTGGCTAAACGCAGATATAACAAAAGTTTTGTAAAGCTCCGCCTGCCTCTCCTCGCTCATTCCCAGCCCACTCGTTTCCGAACCGAAATCCAGTTCCGTAACTTTTATCAGCAGGCCCAGAGATGCCAGTTTATCAAGCCTCTCCTTTACCAAAGCGGGAATCACAGGGCGGTTTTGAAAATGGCACTGCACTCCAACTCCATGCACAGGAACTTTGCGCTCCAGCATTCCTTTTATAAGAGCGTAATATCTATCCGTTTCACCGGCAGAAACAACATTGTATTCGTTTATGTAAAGTTTTGCAGCCGGGTCTGCACGGTGCGCCCAAATAAAAGCGCTGTCCAGAATTTGCCACCCGCATTTATTGAACAGGAACGGTTCGTGAAAAGGTTCGTTCCAAACATCGTACTCAACAACCTTCCCTCTGTATTCCTTTAAATCTCTGTCTATGCGCGCTTTGATATTTTTTTCCAAATCCTTGCAGGAGCCCTGTATGCTCCAGTGCTTGTCAAAACCATAGCCCTGATGCCCCCAAACAATTGCATGCGCCCTTAAATCCCAACCGTTTTCCTTTGCAAAATTTACATATTCCTGCATCTCCTTTTTCTTTACATCCCCTTTCTTGGGTTCGTAGTCGGGCCACTTGAAAATATTTTCGTTAACTCCGTGCCAAAAATATTTTGCCGCTGTTTTTCTATACCATTTCTCTACGCTGTCCTGTTTAACATTAAGGGCAAGTGCTGTGCCAAAAGGGAATTCGTGCTGCACGAGTTCTATGTGCACGGACTCTCCGGCTTTTGCTTTTAAGCTAAAATCCCGCTTGCGATTTTTTTCTATTCTGGAACCGGCCTCGTTGTACCAAACGGTGTCAAAAGCCGTGCCAAGCGGCTCTACAACAACATTGTCAATAAAAACCGTATCCTTAATAAAGCCGAGTTGAAAATTTATGTTGTTCAAGCCATAGCCTTTTTGGTCTGCCAAAAAAGGCATTGAATATTCCTTCCAGCTATTAGAGAGTTCCCACGAGCCGCTTTCCTTCTCCTTCCAGTCCGGGCCAATGCCTTGGATAACCGCTTTCAAAATGCCGTTGCCCTTTGCTTTAAAGCTAAGTTTATAAACCGTGGAATCCGCCAGCCATTTTGGCCCCTGCAACTGCAAGCCCCAAACCGGATTCGGAGCTTTTTTCACAATCACCCTTGCGCCCTTGGTTCCGTTTTCGCCCAAGCCTTCACCGGCAATAACCGATTCCACAACCGCAGGCCCGTCGGGATTATTCCACAGGTACCAGCCTCCATCTCCATATTCCATATCTCCATTGGAAACAAGGTTTGCGGCATTTGCACAAACAAAAAACGATAAAGCCAAGGTTGTGGATTTTAAGCGCATATTTTTCCCTCTTTTTTTATAATATAGAAAATACGATTTGAGTGGTTGGCGACCCCTATTCTGGATTGATTAAACCAGCTATAGATTCGATTTTAGTTCATCAAGTCTAACTATAAATTTGGAATAAGAAATTATTTCCGTCAAATTATACCATTCTAAAACCAATATTTCTTCCGGGTTTTCCGTATTTATTTCCGTACCTAACCATATTAACCTCCTCCTGTATATCTTCATCGGTAAGAGGAACATTTTTGGGGCGAGTTTGAACAAATTTGCGAAGCAAAGCTCTATCTTCCGAATTTTTTGGGTTCCATCCAGATTTTGGAGTTTCCAAAACACCGTTTTTTACAGCTTTGCTAATAACGATACTCTTTTCCATGATTCTAATATACAAAATTCGGCACGCCCTATGCTTTTTCACGAATGGAATTGGGATGAAGCCCTTGAGGTCAGGTATGATGAGGGAGTTACTGTTGGCGAAGCTAGGGGCAAAGATGAAGGCCAAAGGCTTCAACACCGCCGTGATTTGCGAGGTTACCGGGTTGTCGGAGGCGGAGGTTGAGGGGTTGGATTGAGGCGGCTATCGCGAAATTTAACCGGCAATATTATAGCAAATAAGATTAACTCAATTGCTACAGCAGGACACCTGCCGCCAGTGTGGATTTTGATTTCCCGCTAGTTCACCTTGCCAAGCCTTTGGGGAAAAATCGGGGCTTGGCTGGTTCGCACCACCGTGGTGCAATTTTTTGTATTCGCCGTTTGCCTTTAG
>JAISSJ010000158.1 GCA_031273195.1 Candidatus Fibrimonas sp. | reverse complement strand
CCTGCACAACCACCAATTCACCCCGCAGGAAGGCTTTGCAAGCCTGCACAACCTTCCCGCACGCCAGCGGGAACACTTTGCAAGCCTGCACAACCTCCCCGCACACCAGCGGGAACACTTTGCAAGCCTGCACAACCCTCCCGCACACCAGCGGGAACACTTTGCAAGCCCGCACTGCCTCCCCGCACACACACAAACCTCAATCACAGGAGAACCACTGATGAAAATCAATCAAATCAGCCTCAACCGCTTGCGTAACTACACGCATTTCCAGTTTCACGCCGAGTTCAAGGACTTGGCGGGGAAGTACTATGCCCTCAAAAAATCAACAACAGGAGGTTCTCATGAATAAGTTTTTGTTCTTTGCGGCGCCGGTTATGGCGGTTGGTTTGCTGTTTTCCTGCACATCGGACATAGAGTCGGCGGAAGAGGTTTTGGGGAAGGCGGAGAGTTCTTCTTCCGCTTTGCCAAGTTCGCCAAGCGTTGAACCGAGCAGCAGTTCTGTTTTGCCGAGCAGTTCTTCCGCTCTGCCAAGTTCGCCAAGCGTTGAGCCGAGCAGCAGTTCCTATGGGGGCTTATGTGCAGGTTTTGTAAATGGAACTGAAAGAGAACATTACGGCAGAATGAAAGAACAGTTTTGCGATGAGCGAGACGGGAACAAATATGTGTATGTGAAAATAGGCTATCAGACTTGGCTGGCTGAGAATTTGAACTATAACGCCTCCAACAGCAAATGTTATGAAAATAATGACGAAAACTGCGTAACATACGGCAGGTTATATAATTGGAATACGGCTAGAAATGTTTGCCCCATAGGCTGGCATTTGCCAAGCCAAGCGGAGTGGAATGTGATGACGGCTTATGTCGGCGGTGCAAACATTGAGGGAAAGAAGCTGAAAGCTACGAGCGTTTGGAACTGGAACAGCAATGGCAACGGCACAGATGATTACGGCTTTTCCGCCTTGCCGGGGGGTGGAGGTTATTATGACTATTATGACGACCATGACCTCTCATATTTTTTTGTCGGCGAACACGGCGATTGGTGGAGTGCCAGTGAAAGCGAGTACTACAGCCTCGGTGCCTACAGCCGCTATATGTATTACGACCAAGATGACGCTGGCTGGTGGGAGAACGATAAGTCCACATTGTTTCCTGTTCGTTGTCTGCAAGACTAGGCACGTTGTGTTAAGGAATGGATATAGGAGATTCATACAATCCCCAAATTTTCTATTATACCCCCATGAGTAAAAAAAACACCGTGCTTTTCACGCTCGGCCTCACATCTTTTCTGGTTCCTTATATGGGCTCCTCGCTCAATTTGGCACTCCCGGAAATTGCGAAGGCTTTTAGCCTGGACGTGAAACAACTGGGCTGGATTAACTCCGGCTTTTTAATTGCAACAGCGGTGTTTCAGGTCCCATTCGCAAAAATAGCGGATTTAATCGGCAGAAGAAAAGTGTTTTTATACGGGGTTGCGCTCTTTGGAATCGCTTCCGTGGCTTGCGCTTTTGCCTGGAATTTCGCCTCTCTCATTGTGTTCAGAGCGTTTGCCGGGCTTGGCGGGGCAATGGTCTTCGGCACAAACTTGGCTATTTTGTCTGCAACTTATGAACAACATGAACGCGGCAGAGCTATGGGCATTTTATCCTCCGTTGTTTACATGGCTCTTGCTATAGGCCCTTTTTTCGGCGGGATTTTAACACATTATCTAGGGTGGGAAAGCGTGTTCTACATACCGGGCGCAATTCTTATAGTTCAGGCTTTTTGCATTCCATTTCTCATTAATCGGGAATGGATTGAACACAAGGGCAAGAGCTTTGATAAAATCGGAGCTTTGATTTACGGACTCGCTCTGTTTTGCCTCATTTTCGGATTCTCAGAACTGCCTCTCACAAAAGGAGTGTGCTTTTCGGTTGCGGGAATTTTGCTGCTCATATTCTTTTACAATTACGAAAAGGAAAAGGAGGAGCCGGTATTTCAGGTGCGCTTGTTCAGAAGCAACAAAGTTTTTACACTCGCTTCGCTTGCCACGTTTTTCAGCTATGCCGCCACAATGGCAGTCTCCTTTATGATTAGCCTTTATTTGCAGGTTGTGCGCGGTTTTGATGCGAGAATAGCCGGCCTGGTTTTGATTTCCTCGGCGGTGGTGCAATCCGTGGTAGCCCTTTATGCGGGCAGGCTTGCGGATAAATTTGAGGCCTCCAAAATTGCGATGCTCGGCATGGGGTTAAATGCCGTAGGCTTGCTGGGGCTTCTTTTCACAGGAACGCAAAGCCCGATTTATGCCATAGTCGCCATGCTTTTGTTCCTGGGGGTTGGGTTCGGGTTATTCTCTTCCCCGAATACAAAGGTGATTATGGGATCCGTGGATAAAGAACATATCAGCCAAGCCTCTGCAACCGTTGGCACAATGAGGCTAACGGGGCAGGCATTCAGCATGGGCATTGCCATGATGTCCGTTTCTCTTTTTGTTGGCGGTTCTCAAATAACCCCGGAAAAATTCGAAAATTTTATGCAGAGCTGGAAGCTCACATTTGCAATCTGCGCTGTTCTTTGCATTGTAGGTACTTATGCTAGTTCGGTGAATTCTATATTTATTCCTCATGCCCAAAACCGTGCCAAGAAGGAAAAAAAAACTTAGAACCAGAACAATGGCTGTTTCTGCGGAAATTGCTGCATCCGGTGGCAGGGCTAAATTCGTAGCGTTATTCGTTTTTTTGCTGCTTTTATTTTTGGCTTCTGCAATGTCTCTAACCGGCGGCTTTGGCCCTTATGCGGAAAGTTTTTCAGACACTCAGCTTTCGCTCTTTGGGCCCTTCCCGCTGCTTTTGCTGCTGGCTGCGCATGCATCTCTTATGTGCTGGGTTTTTCTAAAGAGAGTGATGAACCCGCCAATAGAAAGCGTTGTTCCATTCGGGCATTATGCATGCGGTTTTTTGTTGCTCTATGTATTTTTCAGCGTAATTTTAGCCATAACAATGCCCGAAACCCTGAAAGGCATTCCGCTAAATTTCAGCAAGGCACCAAGGGAAAATGCCGGATTTATAGGTTTATTTCTGGTAAAAAAAGCCTTTCCGCCCATTTTCGGGCAAGACACAAGCGGGCTTTTATTTTGCTCAGGCCTTGGCATTTTAATGACCTCCTTTTGCTTTGGGCTAAGGCCCAAACATCTGTTCACATGGATAAAAAAAGTAAAAATCGGCGTTCAAACTATATTTTACAAACTTGACTTCACAAGGGAATTGCCGGAAGCCACAACTTATATAAAAATGCATGATACCGGGGACTTCATCGCCGTAAAACTCGGCGGAGTCAAACCGGCTAAAGGTTCTCCTTTTGGAAAACAGGAAAAAGAGGATTTGACAAAAATTCCCCAAATTCCCCCAAGTGCAGAAGAACCGCCCACAGACGTAATAGAGCAAATAAACCGCCAACTAGCCTTCACCACAGACCCTCGCGAAATACGCCGCCTGCGAGACGAGCTAGCCGACTACAAACGCATAAAAGACATAAACGAATGGGAAGACATAAAGGGCAAGGAGCTTAAGATAGAGGGTTTGCTGGTAAAGCAGGAGGAATCTAAATTTGAGAGCAAAGAGTTGAGAGTTGAGAGTGGAGAGTTGAGAGCGGAAAAACAAAGCGAAAATAACTCTCAACTCTCAACTCTCAACTCTCAACTAAGTTCAAACATAGAAGAACTCTCCTACGACGAATACCGCATTCCCCTCCCATCGGAAATTTTAGCTCCTGTGCCCGACCAAACTATAGATTATACTGAAGAAGAACTTCAGAGAACAGGCGTGGAAATAGAATCTCAATTGGTCAATTTTAAAGTAAAGGGCAAAGTGACCGGCATTATGACCGGCCCTGTGATAACCCGCTTTGAAATAGAGCCGGGACCCGGCGTAAAAGTTTCCAGATTTGAAAGTTTATCGGACGATTTGGCTTTGGTGCTCAAGGCCGCCTCGGTGAGGGTTATATCTTCAATACCGGGCAAATCCGCTATTGGCGTTGAACTCCCGAACAAAAAGCCGCAGATGATTTATTGCAGGGAAATTCTGGAATCATCCAAATTTGTGAAAGACCCCAAAAAAATCCAGGTGGTGCTCGGCAAAGATGTGATGGGAGATGCCTTTGTAACGGACTTGGCCAAAACTCCTCATCTGCTCATAGCAGGGCAAACAGGGGCCGGAAAATCCGTTTGCATAAATGTCCTTTTAGCCAGCATTTTGTTCAGCAAAACCCCCGATGAGGTTCGCTTGATTTTGGTTGACCCTAAAGTGGTGGAACTCGCCATGTACAAGGATATTCCTCACCTCTTGCACCCTGTTGTGACATCGCCGGAGGTAGCGGTGCAAGCTCTAAAATGGCTTTGCGTGGAAATGGATAGACGCTACGAGGTTTTGGCAAATGCCCGTGTTAGAAATATCGAAGGTTTTAACGATAAATTCAAGGCCTTCGAACTCGGCGAAGATGTGTCCGAAGAAGACAGAAAACTCATGCCTTTTATAGTTGTTATAATAGACGAGTTGGCGGATTTGATGATGACCGCCGGCAAAGAAATAGAAACCAGCATCGCTCGCATAGCGCAAAAGGCCAGGGCAGTAGGCATTCATCTGGTTTTGGCCACACAAAGACCCTCTGTAAATGTGATTACCGGCGTGATAAAGGCGAATTTGCCGTCTCGCATAAGCTTCAAGGTAGCCTCGCACGTAGACTCAAAGACCATTTTAGACAGTTCTGGCGCAGAGAAACTGCTAGGAAAAGGCGATATGCTGTTCCGTTCAAACGATAAACCGGAGCCGATTCGCCTTCATGGGGCTTTTTTAAAAGATTCCGAGGTAGAAATGCTTGCAAATGCCTGTTCCGGCCAAAATGTAAACTATGAAAGGCTGGAATCCTTTGATTTGGGGGATGTAGAGGGCTTTGAAGACACAAAAATCGCTCCTGCTAAGGAAAAAGACAAGTTGTTTTGGGAAGCTGCGTATCTGGGTTTGGAAGCCGGCGAGCTTTCAATAAGCACCTTGCAGAGGAGGCTCAGCATTGGGTTTGCCCGTGCCGGAAAAATAATGGACCAGTTGACGGCAGAGGGGATTTGCGGCAAGCCAAACGGCAGTAAACCCCGAAAAATGCTCATGAACGAAGAAATGATAAGCAATTTGGAAAAAAGATAGCTAAAAATTTGCTATATATTCCAAAAAAATGTATTTTATGTAAATCATGGTTAAACGAATTTTTTTAGTATTTGTTGCGCTTTTGTTCTGCTCAAGCCTTGTTTGGGCACAGCGAGCAGCCCAGGAAGACGATCGTGCCGCCCGCAAGCAGTGGGAAGAAGACCAACGTGCAGATGAATATGCCACTAGTCTGCGCCGCCGCGACTGGCTAAAAGATCGCTTGCTTCTGGAAGTGGGAATGGGAACAAAGTTCCCGGCTATGGGTGCCAACTGGTTTGGTTTCGGTGCCGGAGTGGAGTACATAACCCGCTGGCATGTTTCCGCTTTTGCCGCAGGAGGTTTTATCCCTTCGCATCAGGACCCTGTTTTTGATGAATGGACCCTGGATGGCGGAATGGGCTGGCGTATTGGCTTGGCGTATTATATGTTCCCAAAGAATCCTATTCACCTGGGTTTTCATGGTTCTTACGGAACGGTTTTCTACGACCATGAATCCAAACCCGATGATGACGGTGTTCGCAAGTTAATACCTTGCTTGGGCTATGAGTTTGATATATCTATTTCCTATTTGAGCGACCAATGGTATTTCTTGCAAGCTATGATAGGCGTTTACACCATAGGCAACGGTTTAAAAGACGGCGGAAACACTATGGGAAGAACCAACAACTCATGGTGGAAGGATCCGGAACTTGATTATGAAATTGTCTCTTTGGTTCCATCAACAGACCCTAGGAAAGAGGCTATCCCGCCGGTTGGAGTGGTGTTTGGCCTAAGCATAGGCTTTGCATTTGAAGAATTTTTCCCGGACGATACCGAAATCCGCCGCAGAGAACGCGAAAATCGCGGAAAGTCTAACCAGTTCCGTAGCACTACGCCTGCAAAGAGATCAACTCCGGCACCTAGAAAGAGCAGCCGTGTAGTTGATGATGAAGATGATTAGCACTAGCGTTTATTTTAACTTGTTCAATTCCGTTTGTGCTTGCAGTGCTCTTGGGCTTCTGGGGTAAAATTCCTGAACTTTGCGAAGAGCATTTTTTGCGAGTTCTAAATTTCCCATTCTTATCAAGCATACTCCTATTTGGAATTGCGCATCAACTTGTTTAACGGATTCCGGGTAGAAAAACACTTTTTCAAAAGCCGAAATTGCAAGCGCATAGTTGCCAAGAGCCATTTGTGCTTCGCCTGCCCAATACCAAGCATCGTCTGCCCAATCGCTTTTGGGGTAGAGAACCGTGACTTTTTCAAACTGATTTGCCGCAGCTTCGTAGTTTTTTTGAGAAAACAAGTACTGAGCCTTATCATATTCCGGCGGAAAGGGGCCTGGAGCTTCCGGCAATTGTTTGCGGCTTGGGTTTATCAGGGGCACTTTGTCTTGATTTTCCAGAAATCTGCGCAAAAAAGTGACTTCTTCCCTTAAAAGAGCAATCTGCAACTGATTTTCGTTTGCTACCGTTATGGGCAACGATGTGGATATGCTATCCAGCAAATCAATTCGTTTGGATATGTATTCCAGATAGGGCGCAAGAGCGGCTATTTGCGCCGAGTCCGTTTTTGCAAGAGTTAGAGCCTCATTGGCCGTTGCCTCCACCTTGAACATATCAACGCCGGGAGGAATGGCTTTTTCAGCCGGAGCGCAAGAAATTATCAAAAGAGAGATTAACAGGAATAGATAATAGTGCATAGGGAAAATTTAGAAAAATCCTAAGTCACGACAACTTCGCAGCCCTCTCTTCCTTTGTAAATGCCATCAATCCCGGCTTCTCGCAGACCAATGCAAAATCTATCTTGTCAAGTGGTGTCCGTTCACGTATCAAACTCGTGTAAATGCCCGCTTTTTCAACATCACCTATCAGAATGTAACCGTTCAATTTGTTGTCGCTGTAAAACAAACGCTTGTAATCGTTCCCAGCCGTTTTGGAATACACATCGCCGGTATAATTGCCCGCCGTAATCACGTGCAAGCCAAAAAAGCCAATCGCATTCATGGGAATAGCCTTAGCAAAACTCTTCTCGCTACCGGCCATGCTGAACCCCGCACTCTCCCCCTGCATATAAGCATTGGGAAGCAATGCCATAATCTTGTTCTGCCCGCTTGACACATCAACCGTCTGGGTGCAGTCCCCCGCCGCATATATGTCCGGAGCAGACGTCTCCGATTTCTCGTTTACCACTATGCCGCGCTCAATCTTCGCTATCCCGTTCAAAAGAGCGGTGTTCGGGCGAACACCTACCGCAAGTACCAGAATGTCAAAGCCTATCTTCTCGTCATCGTCCAAAACAGCCGTGTTGCCATTAAAACTCTTAACCCCGCACGAGGGGCGGAACTTAATCCCCTTTCTTTCAAGGTGCCGCTGAACAATCCCGGCCCCCTCATCGTTAAGAATACTTGACAGAATTCTCGGAGCAAGGTCAATAACCGTTATATTAGCCACTTTTTTAAGAATGCCCTCGGCGCACTTCAAACCTATTAGACCTGCGCCGATTATTAGAACACGCTTATCCTTTCCCAATGCCTTGTCCAGATTCTGGGCATCGTCAAGGCACATAAATGTAAATTTGTCTTTAACCGAGTCAAGCCCCTCAAACGGAGGCACAAAGGCGGAGGAACCCGTTGCAACTAGAAGTTTGTCAAACGGAATACGTTCGCCACCGTCCAAAACAACCTGCTTTTCCTTTGCATCAACACCGGTCGCAGTGGCGTGGAGAAAGCGAACTTTGTTTTTCTCGTAAAAATCATCGCTCCGGTACTTCATCTTCTCTTCGGTCACCTTACCAAGAAGAAGGTAGGAGATTAGAGGGCGGGAGTAGGTATGGTAAGGTTCGTTGGAGATGAGCGTTATCTCGCCCTTGCCGTCCACTTGGCGAATGCCCTCAACCGCTCCTATGCCTGCCGCCGAATTGCCGATTATCACGTATTTCATATCACCCTCTCTCCTCAAAAACAATTGCGCCGTTGGGGCAACCCTCAACGCACGCAGGAGTGCCCTTGATCGTTTTTACGCATAATTCGCATTTCTGAACCGCCCCGTCATCGGAGGGCGAGATTGCGCCGTAAGGGCAGCTAAGAATGCAGGTGTAGCAACTCACGCAACGGTTGTGGTCTATGGTTATTACCCCGCCGGATACAGAAAAAGCACCGGTTATGCAGCCCTTGACGCACAAGGGTTCGTGGCAGTGGCGGCACGAAACCGCAAAGCTCACGCCGTCCTTCTCCTCTATCTTTATCTTGGGGTTTATCTTTATGTTTTTAAGAGACCTAGCCATGTCCTTGCCGTTTGTCCCGGCAAAGGCGCATTGGTATTCGCAAAGATGGCAACCGAGGCACCACTTCTCATTTACATATACTCTCTTCATATTCACTCCCCGGCGTGCTTGATGCCAAGTATTTCAAGCTCTTTTTCGTTAAGGCCTACGCCACGGAGCATCAGGCGGTTGCCCCTTAAACTTTCTATGGAATTGATGCCCATGCCGCCCATCATCTCCTTTATCTCGTGCTGCCAAGCCGTCATAAGGTTGACCAAACGCTTGTAGCCGATTTCTGGATTCAAGCGTTTCACAAGTTCGGGCACCTGCGTTGCTATGCCCCAGTTGCACTTGCCGCCTTGGCAACTGCGGCAGAGATGGCAGCCAAGGGCTAAGAGGGCGGCGGTTGCTATATAAACGCAGTCCGCGCCCAATGCTACCGCCTTCACTATGTCTGCGCTTGAACGTATGCTGCCGCCAACCACCAAAGACACATTGCCTCGTATGCCCTCGTCTCGCAAACGCTTGTCAACACCGGCCAAGGCAAGCTCAATGGGAATGCCCACGTGGTCCCGCATACGTGTAGGGGCTGCCCCTGTGCCGCCACGGAAACCGTCTATGGCTATGATGTCTGCGCCGCTTCTGGCAATGCCGCTGGCTATTGCGGCAACATTGTGAACGGCTGCTATTTTAACTATCACCGGCTTTTTATAATCCGTTGCCTCTTTGAGCGAGAAAACAAGCTGCCGCAAATCTTCAATGGAATAAATGTCGTGGTGCGGGGCTGGGGAAATTGCATCGCTGCCTTCGGGTATCATTCTGGTGCGTGAAACATCCACGCTTATTTTAGCCCCCGGCAGATGGCCGCCTATACCCGGCTTTGCGCCCTGCCCCATTTTTATTTCAATTGCCACGCCGCTATTCAGGTATTCGGGATGAACGCCAAAACGCCCGGATGCAACCTGCACAATGGTGTTCTTGCCGTAGCGGTAAAAATCCTCGTGAAGGCCGCCCTCTCCGGTGTTGTACAATATGCCGAGTTTTTCTGCGGCTCGTGCAAGGCTCTCGTGGGCATTGTAGCTGATGGAACCGTAGCTCATCGCAGAGAACATCACCGGCATTGAAAGGGAAATCTGAGGCGGCAAGTTGTTTATAATCCGCCCTTTCTCGTCACGCTCAATATCCTCCGGCTTGGTTCCCAGGAACACCTTTGTTTCCATTGGCTCGCGCAAGGGGTCTATTGAGGGATTGGTAACCTGAGAAGCGTTTATCAAAATCTTGTCAAAATAAACGGGATAGTCCTCTGGATTGCCCATACTAGACAGCAGCACACCTCCCGAACTCGCCTGGCGGTAAAGTTCGTTTATGGTTTTGCCTGTCCAATTCAGGTTTTTCTTGTAGGTATTGCCGCTCTCTATAATTTTCAACGCCCGTGTAGGGCACAGCGATACGCAACGGTGGCAGTCCACGCATTTGGCATCATCGCAAACCATTTTGTTCAAATCTTCAATGTATTCATGAACTTTATTGGCGCACTGCCGCTCGCAGGCACGGCAGGATATGCACCTGTCGTAATTCCTTGCTACTTCGTAATCGGGATATAAAAAATTCACAGCCATCAGGCATCGCCTCCGTCTAAGCAAACTATCACCGGCTGGCCGCCTTTGGGTGCCCACACCTTTTCAAGGTTCGGCTCTATTATGCGAATAGCCGCCTCCTCGCTTGCTATGTAAACTCTATCGTCTTTTTCCCCTACCACCATGCTCCGCAATTTCAGGCGGTCGTTCAGGGCCATAACCCCGCCTTCAAAACCTATAAGAATGGAAAACGGGCCGTTGATAAGCTGTGAAGAAAACACCATGCGCAAATACTCGTGCGTGTCTCGCTCCTCCGGATTCATATTCTCTATGGTTTTCCAAAACGGAGCGGCAATCACCGAGGCAACCTCGTTCAGGGTAAGCCCCTTCTTTCTATGAAGATAATCCACAATATAAGTGATTACCTCGGTATCGGTTAGGAGAGTGCATTTATAGCCATACATCTCAATAGCACGTCTATTGGCATCGTAAGAGGAAATTTCCCCGTTGTGCACCACGGAATAATCCAGCAGGGCAAAGGGATGGGAGCCTGCCCACCAACCCGGCGTATTCGTAGGGTAGCGGCCGTGCGCCGTAAAGCACCAGCCCTCATACTCCTCCAGCTTGTAAAAACGCCCGACATCTTCGGGGAAACCAACCGCTTTGAACACGCCCATATTTTTCCCGCTGGAAAACACATAGGCGCCTTTAATTTGGGTATTGACATGGAACACGCATTTGGCGGTAAATTCACGCTCGTCAAGCTGGCTGCTAACAAGTTTGGTATGCAAGGGGGTGACAAAGTAACGCCAAATCAGCGGCTCATCGGTAATCTCCTTGATTTTCCGGGTTGGAATTTTTGAAAGGTTTATAATATCAAAATGCTCTTCCAAAAACACCTCGCATTCTTTCTTTGCAAGCGTGGAATCATAAAAGATATGCAAAGCATAATAATTCTTATACTCCGGGTAAATTCCATAGGCCGCAAAGCCGCCGCCCAAGCCATTGGAGCGATCGTGCATAACGGAAATAGATTTAATGATTGCGTCGCCGCTCATGCGCCGCCCGGACTTGCTTATAACGCCCGATATGGCGCAACCGGACGGTATTCTTGTTTGCCCTTCTCGCAACATAAATCTATCTCCTCGCTCTCGCCTAATCAACGCTGTTCAGCAACTCCGCATAAGTGGGCAAAGCCCAATGCTTCCTAGCCACAAGCGTTTCAAGTTCATCCACAACAAGCCTAAGTTCCGACATAGCGGTAAAGACCTTGTCACGGTAGAAAGTAGAAAGAGCGAGAATAGGCTGTTCGTCTTTTGCGTCTAAAATCGCATTCTCAAGGGCGGTGAGCTTTTTCAGCAAACCGGCAGAGAGCTTTGAAATCTTATCCAGCAGATACGTTTCAAGCGAAGCATCGTATTCCCCAACCGCCTTTTTCCTCTTCAGAAGACCGGCCAACTCGTTCTGGTAATCCAAGCTCGCAGGAATTACCTTCTCTTTCACTATGTTTACCATAGCCAAGGCCTCAATATTGAGCGTTTTGCAATAGGCTTCCAAAAGAATCTCATAGCGGGAATGTATTTCCGACTCTGAGAAAACGTGGTGCTTTGTGAATATGTCTATGCTCTTTGGCGAAACAAAGGTAGGCAGTGCATCCACCGTGGTTTTGAGATTCAGCAAGCCGCGCTTCTGGGCTTCGGTAATCCACTCTTCGGCATAATTATTGCCGTTGAAGACAATCCGCTTGTGTTCGTGGAAGGTTTTTTTCACAAGCGCAGCCAAATCAGCCTTGAAATCCTTGGACTTTTCCAAGCTGTCTGCGAACTGCCGCAAAATCTCGGCAACCACCGTGTTCAGAATTATATTAGGCCCTGCAATGGAGAACGCCGAGCCGAGCATACGGAATTCAAACTTATTGCCGGTAAATGCAAACGGCGAAGTGCGGTTGCGGTCGGTTGTATCTTTGGGGAAATGGGGCAGCACATTCACGCCTATTTCCATTTGAAGTTTTCCCTTGTTTTGATACTTTGCGCCGGATTCAAGCGCTTCAAGAATTTCCGTGAGTTCATCCCCCAGAAACATGGAGATAATAGCCGGAGGTGCCTCATTAGCACCAAGCCGGTGGTCGTTGCCCGCGCTGGCCGCAGAAACTCTAAGCAAATCCTGATAGTCATCTACAGCCTTGATAACCGCAACAAGGAACAGCAAGAACTGCGCATTTTCATAAGGTGTTTCGCCCGGTTCCAGCAAATTTGAGCCGGTATCGGTGGAAAGAGACCAGTTATTATGCTTGCCGCTGCCGTTGATGCCGGCAAAGGGCTTCTCGTGAAGCAAGCAAGCAAGGCCGTGGCGGTTAGCCACGCTTTTCATCAGTTCCATAGTGAGCTGGTTATGGTCGGTAGCTATATTGGTAGTAGCGAAAACAGGCGCAAGCTCGTGCTGGGCCGGAGCCACCTCGTTGTGTTTGGTTTTAGCATAAACGCCTAGTTTCCAAAGTTCTTCATCAAGGTCTTTCATAAAAGCGGAAACCCTTGGCCTTAAGCTTCCGAAATAATGGTCTTCAAGTTCCTGCCCTTTTGGCGGCC
The DNA here is from genome assembly GCA_031273195.1 of Candidatus Fibrimonas sp. Taxonomy (GTDB): domain Bacteria; phylum Fibrobacterota; class Fibrobacteria; order Fibrobacterales; family Fibrobacteraceae; genus Fibrimonas. Next base: position 656 of record JAISSJ010000158.1, on the reverse strand, counting down.
GTGCGCCGAACAGGGTTCTGCCGGTGTAAATCAAGTCCGGGCGTTGCAAATACATTTTTTTATCAATAAGAAAATACTCCTGCTCCGGCCCAACAGTCGTGATCACACGCTGCGCGGTTGTATTGCCAAAGAGCCTGAGAATGCGGAGTGCCTGTTTATCCAACGCTTCCATTGAACGCAGGAGCGGGGTTTTTTTATCCAGGGCCTCGCCGCTATAAGAGCAAAACGCCGTGGGAATGCAAAAAGTTCCATCTTTGATAAATGCGTAGGAGGTAGCGTCCCAAACCGTGTAACCCCTAGCCTCAAAGGTAGCCCGCAAGCCACCGGAGGGGAAGCTGGAAGCATCGGGTTCCCCACGGACAAGTTCCTTGCCGGAGAAATCCATTATCACCTTGCCGCCGCCAACGGGGGATATAAAGCTATCGTGCTTTTCCGCCGTAGTGCCGGTCATGGGCTGGAACCAGTGGGTAAAATGCGTAGCGCCTTTCTCCACGGCCCATTCTTTCATAGCGTTAGCGACCACATTGGCAACGTCGGGTTCCAAATGTGTGCCCCGCGAGATGGTTTTTTTCAAGGCACGGTAAATATCCTTAGGCAAACGTGCCTGCATAACCGCGTCATTGAAGACATTGCTTCCAAACAAATTCGGAATGTCT
>JAISSJ010000058.1 GCA_031273195.1 Candidatus Fibrimonas sp. | reverse complement strand
GCACTGCCATAGCTGCCATTGAAAAGAACAAAAAAGACCTGTATAACTCGGAAGACGCTTTTCTTTTTGAGTTTGACCTGGGTGTTTTGCACCATTACAACCAAAACTACGAAGCCAGCATAAAACACTTTGCAAAAGCAGAGGAAATTATAGATGAGCTATACACCCGTTCTGTAACCAACGAAGCAGCCGCGCTCCTCACAAACGACAATGTTCGCCCTTACCGCTCATACCCCTTTGAAATACAATGGCTTCACCAAACGCAGATTCTAAACTTTCTGGCCCTCGGCGAAATAGACGGAGCCGTTGTTCAAGCACGCCGCGCACTTCTTGCAATACAAAGCCTTCAAGAAAAAGAAGAGGACAAATTCAACGAAAGCGGTGCCCTGCAATACCTGATAGCCCTCTCCTTTGAACGGCAAAAATCAGAGGACGATGCCCGCATAGCCTATAACAATGCAAAAAAGAATTTTGCGAGTTCGGGCCACACCCCCAAGCTCGCTGTGCAAATTCCGGAAAACGAGCAGGAAATTATAGTGGTTGGCTATGCAGGCATTAGCCCCGTTTTAGGCGAAAACCGATTCTGGGGAACCTACGCAAAAGACGGAGCTCTATTTTTGCATTACAAAGACGCAAACGGAAAGGAACAGACCGTTTTGGTCTCCGCTTTGGGCCTGGGAGGCCCCGGTTTTAGCGGCGGCACCGTCACCATTCAGTTTGCAATACCGAAAATGGTGGAAAGACCTTCGCAAACATCCGCTTTCTCGGTATCCGTAAATGGGAATTCAAGGCTAACCGAGCCGTTTTCAAACACTAAAAACTCCCTTAAAAAAGATTTGGAGAATGGAGAAAAAACAATGCTCCTGAGAACCGCCGGCAGGGTGATTTTGCGAACCATAGCGGCAAGCAAAGCAAAGTCAAAGATGAAAACAGGAAACGGCCTGGCAGATTTGGTTTTGAATATAGGCACAGATGTCGCTACCTATGCGATAGAAAGCGCAGATTTGAGGCTAGGTTCCGCAATGCCTCTAACCCTTCAAATGAGCCGCATTCCGGTGGAGCCGGGCAAGCATTCCGTAAAAATCGACATTTTGGATAGCCACGGCAGAAAAACAGGCACCTTTGCGGAGCAGAACATGAACGTAAAAAAGGGCGAAAAAGTATTCATTTTCGCCCCGGTGCTGAGATAAATTTACATGAAGTAGAATATCACCGTGCCTCTGGTGCCGAGGTCTATATTCAAGTTAGAACCCTGAACCCACCTATCTCCCACCTGCCCGGCTGAGTTTACCTTATGAACATTTACTCCCGCAGACAAATTCAAAGAAACGTTTTTCACAAGCTCGGCACTAGTGTAAAAACTCAAGAACCCTACAATATCCGTTCCCGTATCCTTGCTCGTAATGCTCGCATCTACACCTATTCCGAAATCCAAAAGCCCTTTCCCAATCGCATACTTTATGCTCGGAACTACGACTATGGTCTGCACCGGATCCGGAGGATCGCCTTCATCCGGGGTAAAAGCTTTTCTGTCTAACCCAAGACCCAAGCCAAATTCCAAACCGGAACCTAAATTATAAACGAAACCGACTATGGCATCATTCCCGCCAAAGCTCACATACAAACCTACTCTGCCGGGAACATCGGGTTTAGAAGCCTTTTTAGCAGGTTTCTTCTTTTTGGGAGCTTCTTCTTCCTCCTCCTCTTCTTCCTCTTCTTCCTCATCGTCTTGAGCATAGACAAACGTTGGTGCTGCAAAACAGAGCACTAATAAAATGGAAAACCATTTTCTCAATATCATCTTTTATCCCCCGTTGAATTTCTATTTAATATAGAAAAATGCTTGAACAGGAAATCTATCGCCCCGAGCAAACTTACAGCCAAATTCGCCCCATAAGCCAAAAGCTGCACTATAACGGCTTGCATTGAGCCAACGCCAACCCTGGCAAAAAGCGTTTGAGCGAGCAGCTCCCTTGGCCCAAAGCCCCCTATTGAAATAGGAAGCGCGCTTACAACGGCTATCAACGGTATATAATAAAAATACCAGCTTACGGAAATATCCACCCCTATGCTAAGCCCGCAATAATAATGGGACAAAACCCTAAGGCTCTGGGTAACCACAGATAGCGAAAAAAGCTGCGCAAATAGCCTTTTTGTTCTAAATGCCTGAAACCGCCCATGCAGATGCAAAAGCCTTCCGCCGAAAAAAGACAGCAGCTTCCCGAAAAGCAGCTTTCCGAACCTGCGGCTGAATAACATGCACATGGCTATGCTAAAACCGAGGAAAATCAACAGCGTAGGCAATAAAAAGTATCTTTGGCTGGGGTCTTTCCAAAAAAAAGCCGCGCCAACCCCAAGGGCAAAAGCGCACAAAACATAAAGGCCGCAAACCCTGTCTAAAAGGGTGGCGGAAACCGCTGCGCCAACAGTTTCCTCTGAATTTTTGCTTATATCATAAACCTTTTTCAGGTCTCCGCCGATATTGCCGGGCATAAAATTATTGAAAAAACAACCCACAAAATAAAAACGGAGTAAATTTACATAAGTCATTTTAACATTTTGCCTTGCGAGAAGCTGCTTCCATTGCAGGCACCCGGAAAGATATGATAAAAATATGCAAAACACAGCAAAAAACAAATATCTGTATTTTACATATTTCAACGTATCCAAAAAACCATCCGATTCCATGCCAGGCGTAGCGGCAATGCTTTTCCAAACAAAAAAACAAAGCACCGCCGAAACCAGCAGCTTAAACAAAAACAGAGCCAAACTCTTCATAAACTCTCAGATCTCAACTTAACAACCTTCTGCATCAAAAACAAAGTTTCCCTAGCGGCTGTTTCCCAGTCAAAAGAGGCTGCATAACTCTTTGCGGCACTTTCCAGAATGTTCCTCAAAGTTGCATTTTCATAGAGGATTTCCATTTTTTTTGCGCAATCCGCAGCATTGCCCGCTTTAAAGAGCAAACCGGTTTCGCCGTCTTTAACGCTGTCGCACAGCCCGGAAACATCGCTCGCTATGCTCGCTGTTCCGCAGGCAGCCGCCTCAATAACGGTTAAGCCCCAGCCTTCCTTGAAGCTGGTTTGCAAAAGCCCCAAGGCTTTGCCCATAAGCTCTATCTTTTTTTCCTCGCTTACAATGCCCAAAAATTCAACTCGGTCTTCTAAACCCCATTCCTCTGTTTTTCTCTTCATTTTGGCTTCTTCAGGGCCGGAGCCGGCAAAGAGCAGTTTTGCATCGGGGTGCTTTTTTGAAAAGATTTTAAAAGCTTCAAAGGCAACCCACACGCCCTTATATTTTCTGAACCTCCCAAGCCATAGAAAGTATGGGAATTTGTTCCTGACCTTCTCGGTTTCCAAATATTCGCTTTTTGTGCCGCAATAAATCACGGAAATTTTCTCTTTTGCAATTCCCAACTCGCTCAACTCCTTTTTTCCGCTTGGGCTAATGGTGGCAAAATAGCAATTTTTATACACAAAGGGAATTATTTTCTCGCCTAGCCACACCGCCAGAGCAACAGGAAAAGAAGCCTCCCTGAATATGCTGGACTTCCATAAGTGCAGGATTTGTATTAACTTAGGGGTTTTTGTTATATAGGGCGAAAAGAGCGGCAGCTTGTTCAAATCCTCAACAATGATGTCGGGTTTGAACTTTTTTATAAGCCCCGGAACCCTAAAAATAACATTTAATTGAAAAAAGGCATCAGAGCCGCAACGGATAACTTTTATTCCATCAATGTTTTCGTATTTGGGAGCGCGTTTTTTTATTTGAGAGTTGAGTTTGTAATTCGTGGTAAATAGAGTCACCGAATGCCCCAATTCCACCAACTTGCTAAAAATTCGGTGCAAATGCACCTCTGCGCCACCAGCCAAAGGATGCGTTCTATCGCGGTAATTTAAAATCAAAATCCTCAAAATTCATACTCTCCTTCCAATAACACCTATGCAAACTTGTGTGTAATTGCTTATATTGCAATAACTTACAAAATCCAATAGCTTATCTTTCTGCCTTTGGTATAGGGTTCCCTGCAATGGGTATTTCGGCAGTTCCAAGCCTAGCTTAAAGCCAATTTCCCTAATGATGCGGTAAACTAAATTAGGGCGCATCCAGTCTCCGTAGGAATGGACTACTTCCAAACCTGCGCTTTTCATCAGCTTTTTCAACTGCGGCATGGTGAACTGGGTTTCCCAGCCGGCAAACCATTTGTCTAAAGCTATCAATACATGCTTCATTACGGTGTAAAGGTGAAATGTCTGGGGAACATCGCAAAGACAAAAGCCGCCTTTTTTCAATAAACGGGCATTTTCTTTGAGCAAGGGCAAAGGGTCTTTGAAATGCTCTGCCAAGCCTTGGTGAAAAACAATGTCAAAAGTCTCGTCCGGAAAAGGGGAATTAAAAGCATTGCCTTGAACCAAGCTCAAATTTTCGGGAGCTTGTGTTGCAAGCTCTCCGGCTATTTTCAAAGATTCCTCCGAATAATCCAAAATGAAAACTTTAGCACCTGCTTTTGCAAGCTCAAGGCTATCCCTGCCGGTGCCGGCTCCGACTTCCAGAATTTTAAGGCCCTTAACCGAACCCATGCTCAAAATAGCTTTAAGTACGGAAGGCGAAGAAGGATACACTTTGCTCATATCTTTCTTGCTATTCCAAAATTTGTTCCAAACAGAAACGGAAGGTTCTTTTTTCATTTACTGCTAAAAATAATTTTTTTTTTTGCCTTTTGGCTGTTTTTAATATATTTTTCTAAATTATTTGGGGTTTTTATCCTTGGACAGTAGTGCATATAGATTCAAATGATGCCATATTAAAACGGTATCTGGACGATATTCGTAGAACCTCTCCCTTATCCAGAGAAGAGGAAGCTTGGTTATTTGAAAATAAAAGCAACCCTATAGCGAGGCAGAAAATTATTGACGCAAATATGCGCTTTGTGCTGAAAGTGGCTATTATGTACAGAGGTTGCCCCATCCCCTTGCCGGATTTGGTGAGCGAGGGTGCTATGGGCCTGATGCGCGCAATAGAGTCTTTTGACAACACAAGGGGCTTAAAGTTTATAAGCTACGGAGTGTGGTGGATTAAGGCTTATATAACAAGGGCTATAAATGAACAGGGGAATTTGGTTCGCCTGCCCGCAAACCAGCATTTGCGCATACGCAAAGGCTTAAAGGACCAGGCAAAGGGGCAAGAGGTTAGCGAAGAGATTAGGGACCTGATACAGTTGGGGCAAAAGGGCGTTAGCATAGACAGCCCGCTTAAAGCAGACAGCAAATCTTCTTATGCGGAGTCTCTGCCGGACTCCAACGTCTCCGACCCCGAATCCACCTCGGAAATTCAGGCGATAGAAGACGGAGTCAGGAATATACTGAAATCCCTGCCCGAAAGGGAATATAATGTTTTGGCCGGTATTTATGGCATAGGCTTAAACGCTCCGCAAACTTTGAGAGAAGTTGGCGAATCCATGAAAATATCGCATGAGCGGGTTCGGCAGTTGCGGGATCAGGCTCTAAAGCGAATAACCCATACGGTTACAAAAGAGTTTTTAAAAGAGAATCTGGAGGCTTTGGCAAAGGCCAAACAGAGTGGCAAACACTAACCCAAGGAGAGCAAAATGAAAAAGGTCATCAAATCTCTGTTCATCTCTGCTGCGCTTGCCGCAGCAGCAATAGCCGGCGAATCCGAAAATTTCGGTGGGCTTGGCATATCCGTTTGGCCCAGCAAAGGCGGTGTTAAAATCGCCGGAGTTATGCCAAATTCACCCGCCGAAAGTATAGGCCTGCAATCCGGCGACCTTATAATTTCCGCAAACGGCACGGAGCTTTCGGCTGTTGAGCCGGAAAGGCAGGTTAGCCTTATACGTGGCGAAGTTGGCTCCTCCATAAATTTGGTTATAAATAGAAACGGAAATGTATTTTCCATTTCTGCCAAAAGAATGGGCATCTCGGTGCAAAACCTGGACGCAAAGGACATCTCCGACTGGTACGGCAAAACCCAGGGCCTAACCGGAGAAGAGGTTAGCCACTTGGCAAGCCAAAAGGTTACCGAAGGCTATCAGCTTTTAGGTGTTATGCAGTACGGAATGCCCGTTTCAAGTTCTGCGGAAAACCTGAACGCCAATGCTATTCAGCAGATTTCAATCAAAAAGGTTGAAGAGGTAAAGCTTCCGGAGCAAAAGCCCATTCAAAACAGCGTTTTGGATATGAGCTTGAGCAGCAAGGTTGAGAACTCCGCATTGGTGAATGCAAAAGGAGCACGTGTTGCCAAAAAGCAAGGAAATGTGCCCCTCTACAGAGTTCTAAAGTAAGTGAGATAAATCACACTGATATATCTACCGTATCGCCCAGGCCACCTGCGGATGGAGCTTGCGGTAGAGACTGCAATAGGGCCAAGGCTTCTGCCCCGGCGGCGTCTTGGGCTTGTTTTAGCAGGGCAACGCCTACAGCCATGCCTGTTTCAGCGGCTTTTTGAGCCGTAGCTATATTTGCTATATCCATTTCCATACTCATGCCAGTAACCTCCGAACTTACTTAATTTATCGGCATAAACGTATAAAAACTTTAGTCTTTTATGGTTTTGATAAAAGTCTAGTGTTTGCAAGCGAACTTATTTTTTCAAAATCGCTGTATAAAAGGTGCTCGGAAATACTGTCAATAAGCTCCCCTGTTTCCTTTGTCCAAGACATTTTTTCCAAATTCGCAAGTGCCATGTTAACGGTTTTCAAATCGTATTTTGCGCAAGCACCGCTGATTATTTGCAGTTGTTCGGCCAGGTAAGCCGTATCTTCCTTGTCTGCGCCGGTTGAGTTTTGCTCCGCATCCCTTTCGCTCTTTTCAATAATCACCTTTAACGCATCAATTAGTTCCTGCGTTTTTTGAGCTATGATATTCTTGTCGCACTGCCTCCCGGCTTTTTCCAGCGTAAGCGCAATTTGCGAAAGCGACGTTTCTCCGATATTGGCAAGGGCGCTCTTCATGGCGTGGGCTTTAATGGTAAATAAATTCAAGCTATCCGCTGAAATATTTGCAAGGCTTTTAAGCGTGGTTTCAAAAACAGGCAAGGCCTTTTCAGCGTCTTGTGCAAATATCGATTGCAATGCTTGTTTTGGGGTTTTGCTCAAAGCCCAATCCTATCCTTTGCGAGCAAACCGGCTTCTTCAAAATCGCTGTGCAAAAGATGTCCGGCTATTTGCTCTAAAAGTTCTTTGGTTTCATTTGTCCAAGACATTTTGCTTAAATTCGTAAGCGCGTCATTGGCCGTATCTACATCATAATTTGCGCAGGCTTCGCTGATAGTTCTCAACTGACCACGCAAATAGTCCGAATCTTCTTCCTTATCTATGGATTTTTTCTCCGACTCGCTCCTTTCAATTATAGACTCAAGCGCATCAATCAATCCTTGCGTTTTATGTTCAATAATGTTTCTGTTGCGCTCCTTTCCGGCTTTTTCCAGCGTAAATGCCATCTGGGAAAGCGTCATTTCCCCGATATTGGCAAGGGCACCCTTTATGGCATGGGCCTTAACCGCATATAAGTGCAAATCCTCGTCCGAGGCACCGGCCAGGTTTTCCAGCGTGGATTCAAAAATCTGCAATGCGCTCTTGGCATCCCGCACAAATATCGTGTGCAACGCCGCATCTGCGGCTTGCATAACCTGCGCATATTTTGCTTTTTCGCTTCTTTGCTTTCGTGCTTCCGCAATCACTTCCGGAGTCTGTTTATCGCGAATCAGCTTGTTGAGTATATTGTTGAGCTGCCTTATATCTATGGGCTTTGACACAAAATCATTAAAGCCGTTTTCCAGAAAAACCTTTACCTGCCCTATCAAAGCGTTTGCCGTAAGCGCAACAATCGGTTGAGCGTAACCCAGTTCCCGTATTATTTTTGTCGCTTCAATGCCATCCATCCCGGGCATCATATGGTCCATAAATATAATATCATAAACTTTGCCGTTTTTAACTTTTTCTATAGCCTCGTAGCCGCTGGAAACGAGTTCTATGGATAAACCGTAAGGTGCCATAAGGCCTCTGGTGACATGCAAATTGGTTTCCACATCGTCCACAATCAAAACATTGCCGTAAGGCATATATTCCCGTACAAATTGCACCCTTTTGGACCTTGAGGAATCTTGAATTCGCAACTGCATCAAGCTTTCCGTCTGTTCCTTGCCGAGTACTCTTGAATCAATCTTTTTCTGAGGCAAGCGCACAGTGAATTTTGTTCCCTTGCCCAGTTCGCTATCCACGGAAATAGTGCCGTTCATCATCTGCACTAAATGATGGGTTATGTTTATGCCAAGCCCGGTGCCCTCAACAGTGCGATTTGCTTCCAAATTAAAGCGGATATATTCGGTTACAAACAGCTTGCCCGCCTGTTCCTGCGTCATGCCCTGCCCCGTATCGCTTATTTCAAAAATGAGCACGGCATTATCATCTCCTTCTCCTTTGTCAGCGGAAATAAGCAGCTTTACCTCGCCTTTATCCGTATATTTAAAGGCGTTGGAAAGCAGGTTGTTCAGAATTTGCTTAATGCGAATTTCATCGCCTATAAGCTCCAGCGGCACATTCTCGTCAATATCAAGTTCAAATTTTATCTGCTTGCTTTTGTTCCGCATAATATTCAATTGCACGGTATCGTTAATCAAGCTGGCCAGTTCGTACTTGGCAGGCACAAGCTCCATTTTGCCCGCTTCTATTTTAGACAAATCCAGAATATCATTGATGATGCCAAGCAATAAATTGCCTGAGTTGTAAATCATCATATAAGATTCCCTTATTGAGGGCGAGATGGCTTCTTCTTGCAACTGAATTTCCGTAACACCCAGGATTACATTCATAGGCGTACGGATTTCGTGGCTCATCTTTGCCAAAAATGCTGATTTGGCATTGTTGGCATTTTCCGCTTCCATCCTCAGTTGCTCAATTCTGAATGTTGCCCTTTCATTAATTCTGATAATGCGAATCAAAATAATACTGATTATCAAAGACAGTCCGAATCCGATTATCAAGAGAATTTTCAACATAAGGTTCATGCTTTTATAATATTGGCTTTTAGGCGTAATAATTCCGATAAACCAGTCGTTTTCTATGGATTTGTAAAAAGCTACGGATTCTTCATGTTTGTAATTTATAAACTGACGCTCGAAAATCTTAGCCCCCAGCTCCAAGTCCTCTTTAAATACCCCAGCCGGAATATCACGCAGGAATAGGCCCCTGAATTTCAAATTTTGATGCATAAGGATTTCCAATTTTGAATTCAACAGCATTCCGAAGCCGCCATCTACGATTTGCGCCTTTATAATTTTTTCTTCGTCAAGTTTCGCATCCAGGCAAATAACAGCCAGCACCTCGTCTTTATCATCAAAGATGCCAACCGCATATGTAATTACAGATGCGCCCAATGCCGCATCAAAATGCGGTTCAGCAACCACTACTCTGCCTTTAGCTTCAATAGCTGCTTTATACCAAGGGCTTTCAACGGATATATTATCGTTTAAATGGGCACTGCTGGAATGGAATTCTCCGTTGAAAACATTAAAAATTCCGTAAATAGCCAGCAGGTTTCGCACATACGACGTGTCTTTGATTATCTCTTCGGCAGCATTGTTTATCCGTTCCTTTATATTGTTCAAATCACTATCGCGCTTAATCATGGAGCGAATGGTTCCTGCGAGATTCTGCAATGTAAGTTTATGTTCCTGCAGTTCTGCCGCTATTTGGAATTGTATATGGGTTAATGTTGACTCGGCATCTCTCTGCAAATGGCTGCGTTCTATGTCGCCAACAAAAACGTAACTGAAAAGACCCATCAAAAAAAAAGCAACTAACACAAGGAATACTTGCGCATATGTCTTTATAATTCGGGCTACCCTTTTCATAGAGTGGCCTTTATTCTGATGTTTTTCACTTTTTTACCTCTCAAAATTCAAAATAATATAGAAATTTTCAAGAAAAGCTCCTGCTCCTAGCAAGCGCACCGGCTTCTTCAAAGTCGCTATGCAAAAGATATTCGGAAATATTATTGATAAATTCCTCGGTTTCCTTGGTCCAGTACATTTTCTCCAAATTGGCAAGTGCCGCATTAGCGGTTTTTACATCGTAATTTGCACAGGATTCGCTGATTATTTTCAGTTGCTCGTCCAAATAATCGGTATTTTCATCCGCATCAACCGAATTTTCCTCCGCTTCCCCTTTGTTTTTTTCAATAATCAAATTGAGCGCATCAATCAATTCCTGTGTTTTTTGCAAAATAATGCTCTTATCTCGCTCTTTTCCGGCTTTTTCAAGCACAAACGCATCTTCCGAAAGCTCCGTTTCTCCTATATTGGCTAGGGCGCTTTTGATGGCGTGGGCTTTAATGGTGAATAAATGCAAATCCGAGTCAGAAATATCCATTATGTTTTTAAGCACAGATTCAAAAACTGGCAAAATACTCTTAACATCCCTTACAAAGGCCGAGAGCAGGGTATCATCTAATTTTGGCGCTGTTTGCGCAGGTTTTGCAAATACGCTTGCCCTGGCCTCTGCAATAACATTAGGAGGCTGCTTGTCGCGGATAAGTCGGTTTAGCACGGAGTTAAGCTGCCTAACATCAACCGGTTTTGACACAAAGTCTTCAAAACCGTTTTCCAGGAAAATCTTGGCCTGCCCCATTAAAACATTGGCTGTCAATGCAACAATCGGGTGCTTATAGCCCAATTCACGAATTCTTTTTACCGTTTCAATGCCATCCATTTCCGGCATCATGTGGTCCATAAATATAACATCGTAAACATTTCCGGCCTTAATTTTGTCTATAGCCTTAAAACCGCTGGAAACAACATCAATAGTCAAACCGTAAGGCGACATTAGCCCCTTGGCTACATACAGGTTGGATTCCACATCATCAACAATCAGCACTTTGCCGTAGGGCATATATTCACGCATGAATTGCACGCCTCTGCTTTTTGCCGTATCCAGGATACGCAACTCCATCAAGCTTTCCGCACGTTCCCTGCCTATGGGAGCAGGGCCGGCTTTCTTCTGCGGCAAACGCACGATAAAAGTTGTTCCCTTGCCATGTTCGCTATTCACGGAAATTTCGCCATTCATCATATGCACCAGATGCTGGGTAATGCTCATGCCCAGCCCTGTACCCTCGGCTGAATGGCTTGTCTCTAAAGTAAGGCGCACATATTCGTCCGTGAACAGTTTGTCCACATGTTCCTGTGTCATGCCGCACCCTGTATCGCTAATGCGAAAAACCAGAATGATTTCCTTTTTATTCTCTTTGTTTTCACCTGAAATGGAGAACTTAACCTTGCCTTTTTCCGTATATTTAAAAGCGTTGGAGAGCAAATTGTTCAGAATCTGCCTTACGCGAATAGCATCGCCAATCAGTTCAATAGGCAGATTTTCATCAACGTAAAGTTCAAATTCTATCTGCTTGCTGTTTCGCATCATGTTCAGTTGAATAACATCGTTTATCAAGCTGGAAATTTCGTACTTGGCGGATTTAAGTTCCATTTTGCCCGCCTCTATTTTAGACAGGTCAAGTATGTTGTTGATAATGCCGAGCAGCAGATTGCTTGAGTTGTAAATCATCACAAAAGCTTCTCGTGCCGGAGCGGTGAGCGTTTCATCTCGCAGTTGAATTTCCGTGATGCCCATAATCGCATTCATGGGAGTGCGGATTTCGTGGCTCATTCTGGCCAAGAACACGGATTTGGCTTTGTTGGCTTTTTCCGCCACGGCCTTTGCCGTTTGCTCTATTTCGGTAATATCTTGTATAACTTCTACAAAGCCCGATATTTTGCCTTCCAAATCTTTCAGTATTTCAATGTCAACTTTGAATGATAAACCATTATGCAAAAAGAGTATTTGCTTTTTTCCTCTCTTTGCGCAGGCCATAGCGCAATTGTCGGTATTGCAAATATCTAGCTTCCATGTGCTGCACGGCAAACCTATGGCTTCTTCCCGTTCTTTCTCTAAAATAAGCTCTGCTGCCGTATTTATCAATATCCATTTTCCATCCGGGTCCATAACGGAAACGGGAACCGGTATGTTATCCAGAATGGAGGCATACCAGTGATTCATTTCATCCAGTTCCAAGGTTTTGTCTCTTATATCCTTATTCATTTTCTCTTTCTTTTTTATGATTCTAATCAAAATACCGCTGAGTATCAAGGTCAGTACGGAACCCAGTATCACCAGATATATTTTCATATTTGCAAGGCTTTTGTAATATTCCACTTCCGGCGTGATAATTCCAAGCTGCCAATCGTTTTTCAGTTGCTTGAAAAATGCAACCGATGCTTCATTTTTATAATTCACAAATCGGCGTTCAAAAACCCTTTTTTCATGAGTAAAATCATCCTTGAATATAGTGAGAGGAACATCTTTATCATATATTTTTTTGCCCAGATATTTAGGGTTTGGGTGGGCAATTATGTCTAAATAGCTATTCAGCAAAACTCCAAAGCTATTTTCGGTGATTCGCATTTTTGACCTGTATTTCTCTATAATTTTGCTGAGCCTTATATCCAAAAAAATAACGCCCAACTGCTTTTGGCCGGCGAAAATGCGTTGTGCGTATGTGATTGCGATGGATTTGGACAGCGTATCTATATGCGGTTCGGTAGCCCATGCCATCTCTGGACGAGTCTCCGGTGCATACTCCTTGCCTATGCCGGAGTGCAATTCTCCGCCGAACTCATCAAAAATGCCGTAAACATCATTGATGCCGTCCAGTTCATCTTTGCGTACATGCGAAGTGATGTCCGTGATATATTTTTTCACCTGGTCAAAGCTATCGCCACGCACAATCATCAAGCGAATTGATTCCGCAATATTATCCAATATAGTGCCTCGCCTGGACAATTCCACCTCAATATCGCTTTCCGTATAAGACAGCACAACATCGGCATCTTTTCTCAGATGGTTGTATTCAATATCTCCGACAAAAAAGTAGCTGAAAATAACCATCAACGCAAAAGCCAGTGCCACAAGCAGCACTTGCATATACCCCACTACCACATCACGAATTTTCTGCATAAGACTGTGGAGGTAATATAGAAAATTACATTCATTTTGACCACCTGCAATACTCCGCCACCGGGCACAAATTACACGGATAAATTCTCTGGCAAAAGTGAGAATTCTCATTCACAGGCTCGGCAAAGAATTGCAGGGCGTGGCAAGCGAGGGCGGGCTTTTTTGGAAATAGCTCCTTGTAAAGAGAATTTACGGTTTTCAATTTTTCCTTTGGGCTTTCTTCCGAATTGTAAGCCTTTGTTTGAATCAGCCACCGCCTTGCGCCCGCAGAAGCGGGCAGCGGCGGCAATGCTCCGGCACCCATAGGGGAAAAGGAAACCAAGCGATGCAAAAAGTTCAAAATCTTAGGACGGAGCGCACTGCTTTTTCCCATGTAAAAAATCTCGCTGCACTCCCGCCAAATATCAGATGGCGAATGACTTGCAGCCCACAGCTCAAGGCGATTTTTCCGGACACGCACAAACCTGCCCACGCTCCAAATTATGCCTGCTGTTTGCGGAGCTAGGCTCCAATCGTTGAGCTTGCATTTTGAAATTGCACTTAAAATCACATTTTCCGCAGGAGCGGGAAGCTCCGCAACATCGCCGATTTCTTTTTGCAGTTCAATCAAAAAAGATTGCAGTTCCGCAAGATTTATGCCCTGCTGCAAAGCACAGCCTAAAAGCAACCAGTTTATCTTTGCCGGCAAATTCTCCACCTTGTCTGCGACCTCTACGAGCGGGTCCTTTAACTGTGAAGCCTTTGAAATCCATTCGCTAATCACACAGCAATCCGAATCTTAAACCAAGTGTTGAAATCTTTATTGAATCCACTTTTAATTTTTCGCAAAGAGAGCGAATCCAATAAAGCCCGCATATAATCACGTCTCCCCTACCCTGCTCCAAACCCGGCATCGCATTTCTCAGTTCTTTGGACAAATTGCTCAAATGTGTTACAATCGGTTCAATATCAGCCACCAAAACAGTTTGCCCCTCCAAGGCGTTTGCATCAAAATGTTTCATTTCCTTTGCCAGCATTCCAAGGGCTACAGCCGTGCCTCCGACGAAATACGCATCCCTTTTTGCGAATGGTTTTAAGTTAATGGTTTTGAAAAAATCCTTTGCCCATTTCTTATAATCGGGGCCGGGTATGGCACCCATGTTTTCAAAAAGCTCTAAGGCTCCCATAGGAATGCTCAAAAAATCTTTTCCGGTTGATAATTCCGTTGAGCTGCCACCCGCATCAACGGTTAAAATTCCCAAGCCGTAAACCTTTGAAACCGCTTTATAAGATAGCTCGGCTTCTTCTTCGCCGCTTATTATGCGGGGTTTTAGCCAAAGAACACGCTCCGTAGCCTGTAGCACTTCTTCCTGATTTTTGGCTTTCCGCATGGCCTCCGTCATGGCAACCGCCTTTATCTCTGCCCCCAGCGAGTGAGCCAGGCCTCTGAAATTTGCGAGAATATCGCAAAGGGTATCCAGCCTGTTTTTTGATATTTCGCCGTTTATGTGAATATCTTCGCCAAGTCTGCAAACTTCTATTTTTTGCACCAGAGCCTTTACGGTACTCTCTTCTTTTTTTGCAATTAAAAGAATTGTGCTGTGGCTGCCTATGTCTATGGAGGCTATGTGCGGGAAAGCGTTGAACATTGCAGGAATTTACTAAAATTTAATTATTGCAGCCGCTATTTTAGGGTCAATCCACGCCGTAGGGGCAGGCCTGCGTGTCTGCCCTTGTGGTTGTAGCCCGTGTAAAAGTGAGATTTTCAAACAAAAGGATTCACTATTTTCAGCGAGTTTTCTATAACCTGCCCGTGCTGCAAGTCTTCGGAATACAGAATTGAGCAGTTGCTTTCTAAGGCGGCAGCCAATATAAGGCTGTCGTAGTAGGATGTTTTGTACTTGAAATGCAATTTTAAAGACAAAAAAGCTAATCTAGAGGAAATTTGAACAACCTCGCAAATATCAATCATATCTATCAAAAATAATTCTATTTCTTGTTCCAGAGCCGGATATTTCTTTGTTAAAACATTGCATATTTCATTTATAACTTGAACGCTAATTACACAATCGTGTTCTTTTATTATACTTGCGGAAATTTGTTTTTTATCTAGGCAATCTGAACGATTATAATATATCAATATGTTTGTGTCTAAAAAAACTTTATCTTTCATTAATTTCTTCTCTGTTGAATTTAAATCCCGACATGTCTATTCCTATGCAATGCGGCATTTTCTTGACTTTTTTATTGCTTTCCAAAGGGATAATTATAATCTCAATCTCTCTGCCAACATACTCGCTCGGAATAGGAGTGTCCAGCCTGTCCATCTGCGGGATGCAGGTTGTTCTAAACGTTTTTGAAAGCAAATTCATGAGTTAAATATACAAAACTCATTCACCCCCGCCAAACCCTTGTGGAAAAAGGCTTGGCGGGTTTGCACTGTTGTGGGGCGGTTCTTTGTATTCACGCTTCGCTAGCGGTGGGCTTCGCCTTAGTCCTGGACACAACGGACAGATAACAAGTAAGACTTTAGGTACTTGCCGTCCAAGCCTACGCCGTCGCCGTTGTAGCCCATCTCCAAGGAGTAGACATAGTCGAAGTAGCTGTAGCGTTTGTCCTCGCTAGAACTCCACCAGCCGCCGCCGTTGCCGACATTGTAGATATAATCATCCGAAACGCCGTAGCCGCCCGGCAGGGCAGAAAACCCGTAATCGTCCGTGCCGTTGCCGTTATTGTTCCAGCCGCTCTTTGATTTTAGATGCTTGCCAGCCGTTGAAGAACCGCCCACATAATTAATAAGAACATTCCAATCGTCATTGCTTGGAATATGCCACCCGGAAGGGCATGCTGTCATAGCCGTTGCCCAATTATACAGCCGACCGTATTTTTCGCAGTTGGTAGGGTCGTTGTCGTAACATTTGCTTCCTCCAACAGCATAATTCAAATTTTTCGCAAACCAAGTTTGAGTTCCTATAACCACCGTTGGGTAAGTCTCGCCTTCGTAAGTTACGAGAGTGCCATGAATAACGCCCAAGCTAGACGAGGGCTGCGAGGAACTGCTAGATGCTGTGACGGAGCTGCCCGGAATGCTTGAGCTGCTTGGCGTGATGCCGGAGGAGCTTGGGTTTTCCGCAGATGATGAGCTTGGTTCGTCTGTGCCGTCATCGCCGGAGCAGGAAAAGGTGAACGCCATAGCAAGCAAGACGCTTGCCGTGAGTGCGAGTTTTGAGATGGTGTTTCTCATGTGTTGTCTCCTTTTGTTGGGTTTCCATGTTCAAATTGTTTTGTAGGTGTAAGTGTAGGTCTGTTCAACAAATTTTACATAACTGCCATCTGCCTGCTGCGAATATCCTGTCAGTCTCGTTACATTTCCTCTGGAATCATATTCGTGGTTTTCATATTTCATATAACCGAGTTTCGTGGTATTTCCTTTTGAATCATACTCATATTCCGTTATGGTGACTAAGCCATTGGAAAGTGTGATAGTCCGGCTTGCCTCAAGTCTCTTTGAATTTATCGTGGTGTATCTAATTTCGCCAGTCCCGGAGATATCTCCACCACTGTAGGCAATGTAAGTGCAAAAACTGCCATCGCTGTTGCAATCATATTCGAATGCTATGGTGCCATCTCGAATCTCTTTTACTGGGTTGCCTCTGCTGTCGTATTCGTATTCTGATACGGATCTATTCCCATCGGCATCGTATATAAACGTTTTTATCCGATTGCCTTTGCTGTCATATTCGTATTCCCATCTGATTGTTGAGTTGCCTGTTACCGCACCGCTGGCATCGTAACTAACAATCGTTGAAGATATTGTGTCTATGACTTCTTTTCCACCGCCCCCGCCATCATCGCCGGAGCAGGAAAAGGTGAACGCCATAGCAAGCACAACGCTTGCCGTGAGTGCGAGTTTTGAGACTGTTTTGCTCATAAAAGAACTCCTTTTCCCGCTGGTTCACCTTTGCCAAACTCTTGGGGAAAAAATCAAGGTTTGGCGGGTTTGCACCGTTGTGGTGCATTTTTTATTCACCGCTTGGCTTCGACTAGCGGCGGAGGCAAGGGTGCCAAGGCACCCCAGCCGCTTAGTCCTGGACGCAACGCACAGAAAACAAGAGAGACTTGCTGCCGTAGTTCCAGTATGCGTAGTCGAAGTAGCTCATTTCCCGGCCGTAGGCGATGCTGCTATTGTACTCATCGGCACTCCACCAGAGGCCGTAGTCGCCGACAACGTTGAAACTGCCATCCGAAAAGCCGAGGCCGCCCGGCAGGGCCGAAAATCCGTACGTGTCCGTGCCGTTGTTATCGTACCAACCGCTCGTTGACTTCAATAACATAGCGTCACAATCACTACAGCCGCTATTGCTTTGAACATAATTTGAAAGCGTGTCCCACTCCGCAAAGCTCGGAATATGCCACCCGGAAGGGCAAATGCCACGATGAGGAGACTGTATCTGGCTTGAACAACTATCCTCATTGCAGCTTGACGGAAGACCCATAGCTGTTGACCAATCGTAAAGACGGCCGTATTCTGTGCAGTTGGCAGGGTCGTTGTCGTAACACTTGCTTCCTTCAACGGCGTAATTCAAATTCTTTGCAAACCAAGTTTGGGTTCCTATAACCACCGTTGGGTAAGTCTCGCCTTCGTAAGTTACGGGAGTGCCATGAACAACGCTCACGCTAGACGATGACGGGGTTTGTCCTCCACCAGAAGAACTAGAGCTACTGCCTTGCCCGCCCCCAATGCTTGAAGAAGAACCGCCCACGCTGGACGAAGACGGGTTTTGCCCGCCACCAGAAGAACTAGACCCGCCACCGCCGCCATTAGGACAGTTATTGCTCGGCATACCCCCCAAAGAACTGCAACCTTCTAAGGTATAAGTACCCTCATGGCAAAACCCGTCCTTAATGCAATAACTGTATTTCTCCTCCCCGCCGCCATCATCGCCGGAGCAGGAAAAGGTGAACGCCATAGCAAGCAAAACGCTTGCCGTGAGTGCGAGTTTTGAGACTATTTTGCTCATAAAAGAACTCCTTTTCCCGCTGGTTCACCTTTGCCAAACTCTTGGGGAAAAATCAAGGTTTGGCGGGTTTGCACCGCTGTGGTGCGGTTCTTTACGCCGTAGAGACGGCTGAACCGCTTCTGCTAACCCCTTTATTTGTCGCATTCTAGCCACCATTCCCACGTGCCTTTTGAAAGGTCAGTGGTTAATGCCATATAATTATCATAGTCATCATAATCATTAGGGTCATGATAATTAATAGAAACGAAGTTACAGCCCTTTGAAAAATTTATGTCATAATTTCTTTGAG
>JAISSJ010000018.1 GCA_031273195.1 Candidatus Fibrimonas sp. | reverse complement strand
TTTTTTTACCCCCCCCCCCCCCTTCCTGGGGGTAGAGAAAATTTATAATAAAAAAAAAAATGTTTGCCCCCCCCCCCCCCCCCCCCCCCCCTGTTTAACTTCAACAAGGAGATTAATATGAAAGGTTCCCTGAAAGAACTTGCCCTCGCCTTTTTTGTTGCGTTTGTGTTTTCTGTTGGCAATGCAGTTGCACAAGGCTCTTCTGAGGCCTATAACTTTTACTTTTTGCCGCCCAGCCATCCTGAGTCTGAATGGATTGGGGGTTCTCCCCGCTTGGTTTACAATGACAACGGCGTTGTAAAAAGTATAACGCTGGACACTGATGAAGGCCGTTGCGGTTGGTACAGAACAACGTTTTCCAACAGCGCATCTATTCCAAGAATTGCCTTAATTTGGCTCAGCTCGATGGGAGACGACCAAATAGGCCTTTTTGGTTTGGATGAAGACCCCATAGATTGGGTTGACGGAATGCCAACTCCATTTAATCTTTTGGAGCAGTTTGGTAATGCTCCGGGTGATTTATTTTTCGTTCCTGCACGGGGAGTTAGTGGCTGGTATAAAACTTACCCTAATATAGAGGGCGTTTGTTCAAGTGTAATTGTAAAAAACGATTTAAGTGTCCTGGATATTGATCAGGTTTCTATCAACGGAGCACAGGTCTGTATTGAAAGCAGTAGCTCAGGCGACACTGGGTCTGGAAAATGTGGCTCGGAGATGGGCGATATACTGAACTACTACCTTCTGAACCGCAGAGGTGACAGGCTTGAGCTTAGCATTGGCAATGAAAATTGCAAAATGATCGAAGGTAATTTGGTCTGCTACGGCGGCATAACCCTTACAAGTTGGCCCATGGTGAACAGAATTCAAGTTAAGCCCGCCAGCGTATATGGCTTGACAGGTACACAAAGGATTTATGTAAGAGTCAAAGATAGCGAGTTGAGCAATTTTCCCAATGCCAACCCTGTTTTTATTACGTCCTTCGCAACGTCATTTACAGCAGTCGAAGAACTATTCTGCAAGAAAAACGATTGGTGCGAAAAAATTTCCGGTGATCTTACGCAAGAAATTTGTTTAACCGAGAATGCACAAATTGTAAGTACCTGTGGCAGTACCCCAATTCGCCTACCGCAAATATCAAGTGCAAATTCCGTTTTTACTGTACAAAATACTGTTATTCTTCAAGCCCAAAACTCGGGTCGCTTAGATATTTACAACCTGAACGGCAAATTGGCAAAAACGCTGAATTTCACAAACGGCACCCATTCCGTTTCGCTATCGCATTTGCCAAAAGGAATGTATATCATCAAAGTATCATTTGATGGAGGTGTCGGTTTGTCGTACCCAATTATATTGCGCACAATGGTGATGTAAGGGCTGCTTGGCATTGGCGAAGTTTTTGAAAAACTTCCATAACCTTTTTGTCTTGAATGATAATTTTATTCAAGGCACTTTTGCTCAAACCCCACATTTTTGCCGCTTCGCTCAAATCGCCTTTGCAAAGATTTATGCGGTCTAAAATATCCGCTATGAATTGCGGGTAAAGGTTATTGTCTGGGGAAATTTTTCCATCGCTTCCGGGAAAGGGAAAGGGAATTTGTGCAGCGGATTCTTCCCGTATTTGCAAAGCTATTTTCAAACGCAATTTTTTCAAGGCGAGAAGTTTGTTTATATGCGAACTGCGGTCATCGCAGGAATAGGATTCTATTATGAGTTGAGAGTTGAGAGTTGAGAGTTGAGAGTTTTTTTCAAATTTCAATTTTAGTTTGACTCCTGAGTTAGTTTTATTTTTATGCTGCCCGCCGGGGCCGGAGCCTTTGTATGCGGATATTTCGCAGAGTTTTAGGAGGTCTGCGTCTGGGAGTTGCAAGAGGGCGGTGCGGCGGATGTTAAGCATTTGCCAATTCTCCGAACATTTCCAGCAAATAAAGCGGCAAAGAAAGCAAATTTCCTTCCCTTCCGTATTTTTTCAGTGATACCCTGACGGCAATTTCCGGTTTGTATTTTTGGATATAAACCGAAAGGCTTTTCGCCTTTGTATTCTCTCCCGCTTTTACCTCTATGGGAATAATCTTATCTTCGCATTGAACAAGAAAATCCACCTCTGCCTCGCCCCTTTCCCTGCGCCAGTAGCAAACAGGCATATTTGAAAAAGCCTTTAACTCCTGCAAAACAAATTGCTCTGTAAGCGCACCGTTAAAGTGATTGAAAATTTCATAATTCGGATTCAAAAGAGTGCTCATTTTTATATTGCTCTTTGCGCTCAAAAGCCCGACATCAATCATATAAAGTTTAAAAATATCCCTTTCTTCGTAGTTTGAAAGCGGCAAATTCGGCGTGGTTATGCTTGGCACTTTATGAACAGCACCGGCGTTTATAAGCCAGTCCATTGCATCTTCAAATTCCTTTGCCCTGCCGCCTTCTTTTATCTCCTTGTAAATAAATTTCTTTTTTTCCTTCGCCAAATGCACCGGAATTGAATCAAAAAGCATTCTCACTTTTGGAATGTTTGCCCCTTTTATGTGTTTGCTGAAATCTGCGGCGTAATCCTTCAAAATTCCGTTTTGAATTTCCCTCGCCCGTTCAAAATCTTTTTCATTCGCATAGTTTGCCACAACCCTGGGCATTCCGCCAATAAAGAGATAATTTTTTAATGCCTCTATAAATTTGCCGGATAAATCGCTGAGCAAGGCAAAATCCCGTGAAAGCAAAATTTTATGCAGTCTTGGCTCGGCCGCCGCCAGAAACTCCGCAAAAGACATCGGGCGCATTTCAATTCTATCAACCTTGCCAACGGGAAAACTTGTGCCCTCGTGCATAGCTACGCCCAAAAGCGAACCCACCGCCGCAATATGATATTCCGGTGCATTTTCGGCAAAATATTTTAGTGATGCCAAGGCCCTGTGGCACTCCTGAATTTCGTCAAAAATGAGCAAAGTTTTTTGCGGTTCTATTTTTGCATGGCTTTCCGCTTCCAAAGCGGCTAAGATTCTTGGAATTTTTAAATCCCTTTCAAAGTGAATTTTTATTTCCGGATTGTCGTCAAAGTTTATATAAACCGTATTTTTATACTCATTTTTGCCAAATTCCTTCATAAGCCAGGTTTTTCCAACCTGCCTAGCCCCGCTCAAAATGAGCGGTTGCCGCATTCTGCGGTTCTTCCATTTAAGGATAGATTTATATATAGTCCGTATCATTGTATATAATATACATTTTTTCGTATGAAAAAGTGTGAAAAATTACAAAGATAAGCCTATGCCAAAATTAATGTCAAAAGTTAAAGGTTTTTTGTAAAGACCGATTATAACTTCGCGACTTGAATTATTGACTGGATAAATAATGCCAACACCTATATCTGAAAATATGCTTAGGCGAGAAAATTTCCAAGAATAGCCTAAATAACCCAACAAATCGGCATAAAAACCTTTTTTATATGAGATCTCATCCAATTCTTTTATTGAATAATAATGAATATCGCTCATTGCCTGAAAATACAAACCTTTGCCATTTCCACTTACAAAATGACGAAACCCAATGCCGGGGCCTAACCTGAACATCTTATCTATTAGTTTTCCGTTATATTCAATGTGCGTACTGCCAGGACTTTCGCTATACCATAAACTAGGTTGAATTATTAAAGAATTGCTTAGGTTTAATGGAATTTCAAATGTTAAATATATCCTATAAAAAGGGATTGGGTCTGTACCGAAAATAGTAATTTGATGAAGCATCCAGGTAAGAATAAACGAATGTGGATGCAAATAAATTGATATTTTTTGATGGTTCTGTTCCTTGCTGTCTTCTGCATTTGCATTGGAAATGAAAATAATTAACAGAAAAACAAATACCAACGATTTGCCGAATGTTTTCATAGTATAAAAAGTAGAAAACCGACTCTAAGCAGCAAGCCACTTAACAACATTCCTCTCCTTTTCCCCAAACACAACGCCTATCTTAAAAATATTGCAACCCTTCTCCAAATACGGAACATAGTACTTCTTTTCTTCAATTTGCCTCAACGCTTCTTCAACAGGCTTGTCCAGTTTCGCTTCTATAACAAAAACATTCTTTTGGAATTTTATAATCGCATCCACGCTGCCAACTGCCGAATGAACCTCTATCTCACAATTAAAACCCATCATGTTCAAAATATTGGCAAAAGCGAATTCAAAATAATATTCGGTTATTTTGGTGATTAAATCAAACTTTACGCTCTGCATATAAATTTTGATTGTCTCCATGAAAGCATCCACGTCCCCGTTCAGCAAGCTGTTGAACAATTTGTTCATATAGGATTCCTTTTTGAGAACCGCAAGCCCAGTGTATTGATTTGAAAGAAAATTCGCAAATGAACTGCGCACTTCAACATTGGGATAATTTAACTTGTATTTTAAAGACAATTCGCTGTAATCCTTGATGGTCAAATATCCTGCTTGGTACATAAGCGGAACAAGGGTTATTTCATCGTCATTGTACTTGCCGAAAGCTTCTATCGGCAACTCCATGTTTTCAATGTCGGCTAAGTCCGCTCCGTTTTTATCTATGTAGTTCGCCAAAAAACTCGGTGTCCCTGTTTCCGCCCAATAAACCCTGAAATCACCATCGCCAAAATGATTCAAAATGCTAACAGGATTATAAACGGATATTGCATTCCTTGCAAATCTGTATCCGTTGTAAAAATTTTTGAGTTTATCCAAATAAATTTTCTTCTCACCGAAATTTTTGGAATATTCGTTTATCTCCAAATCAAAATAATTTTCCAATTCTTCCTGTGTTATTCCGCACAATGCGGAGTATTCTGCGGACAAGGAAATATCTTTGGGCTGGTTCATTCCGCTGAAAAGGCTCACTTGCGAAAATTTGGTTATGCCGGTGATGAACACAAATTGTATGTATTGGTCGCAGGCTTTTAGCACCTTGTAAAAGCCTCTTAATTCCTCTTTTATCTCTTTTTTGACTTCCGGGTAATCTATTGTGTCCAGCAAAGGGCAGTCGTATTCGTCTATTATTATAACGACTTTGCCTTTGGTTTTAAAAAGCATTTGTATTAAATATTCAAATTTTGTCGATAAATTGCCATCTGGCAAAGTTATTCCGTAATTCTCCGCATGGCTTTTCAAATATCTATTTACCAATTCTATCAACCTGTCTTTTCCAGGTACGCAGTTCTCCGCACTCATGTCCAGGTGAATAACCGGATATTCTTTCCATTCCCAAGGCAGAGCTTCTATGGCAAGCCCCTTGAATAAATCTTTTTTGTTTTCAAAGATGGCTTTTATGGTTGAGCAGGTGAGCGATTTTCCAAATCTGCGGGGGCGGGAAAGGAAAACAGAATTATAATTTGAAATAAGGTTATGAATGTAGGCGGTTTTGTCTATATATACGGCATATTCGGTGCGGATTTTTGTAAAATCCTGCACACCGGAGAGCGGAAGTTTGCGGAGCATTAGAATAATGTAGAATTTGGCAAAGGTGCCAATTTACCACCCTGCACACCCCGCCCAGCCCCTGTCCACCGGCGCAGAGTTCTTGCTTTTTGCCGTTAAGTTTTGGTAATTCCAAAACAGAAGCTCGCCCTTTTGAGCGTCCCACAAACTCCATTCGCTTTCCCAGTCAAAGGTCTTTTTGTCTTTTAAGGAGACTTCAATAAAAGACGCAAAAGCCAAGTAGCGAACCTTGTAACGGTGGCCCAGCTTCTTAAAAAAACTCTTTAGCTCCTTGTTTTCGTTCAGGGGAATTTCACGCAAATTCGCAAAGGCATTCCAAAATTCTGCGGAATCCCTTTCCGGAACCCGTGAGCCGGGAAAGAGCAAAACCTTTTCGCTGCCCGGAAACCACGCCGTTAAAACGGAATCCTCCTTTGCCGCAAAATCGAATTCAACCGCGCTCTCGCTAAAGCTATGGCAATAATCGCAGTTCTCAGGGGAAGTGGCAATAACATTCAAAGCGGGCAGAACGCCGATTAAAGCACCGGAATCCAATGCCAGAGTTTCGTTTGCCTGTTCCCTGTAAGCCTTGTTCACTTTCACATCAAAATTCGGGACCTCGCCACTGCGACAGTCATCGCACGGCGGAGCTTCTCTGCCGCCACCGGAATTTTGCCCTGCGCAAGCTGCTAAAAACAGGCTAATCAATAGTAATTTTGCCAATCGCATCTAAAATATCTTTTTTGCGGTTTTCAAATTTTGTGCTTTCGCCAGTGGCCTCAACAACGAATACTTTTTCCTTTGCCTGCACCGCCGCAACCAAGTACAAATCCGAACCCGTGTTGTTTGCGAATGAGAATATATAACCTGTTGCCGGTTTGCCGCCAATGCTCACATTCAAGGAATCTTCCTGTTTGTAGTTTGCGTTTTTCATTTTGAGCAAAAGGGCTTCACGCCAAAAATCCGTGGAAGCCTGTGCTTTCTGTTTATATTCCGAAACCCTGTAAAGAATGCCGTCCGAACTTACGGCTCTGAATTTATCGCTTGGGCAATCTTCGTATTCGGCAAAATTCTCCGGTGCTTGAGCTTTGAACGAAGCACAAGAGAATAAAAAAAGCGTTGCAAAGATTAAAAGAAATTTCATCTTAAAAATCCCTCCGCAATATATTTAAATCGGTTGAGTTTATCCAAAGAAACGGCGAATGCGCGCTTGGAGTTCTTACCACAGGCGAAGCAAAAGTATATGCGGAAATTGAGACAGAGGCGAGTGCGGCTCTTTTTTCTATTGCCAGCTTTTGCCCTTGCAAATTTTCTATCTGTGCATTCAAACTAACCATCTCCCGCTCTACGGATTGCAGTTCCTTTAAAGGCGCATTCTTAACCAAATCGTGATAAGCATCCAAAAGTTTTTTCCTTGACTGTATTTGCAAATTCAATCTTTCCAAATCCCCTTTTCTGTCTTGGCTGGAAAAACTTTTATCCGTAATTTCGGCAAAACCTTCCAGGCTTTTCTG
>JAISSJ010000169.1 GCA_031273195.1 Candidatus Fibrimonas sp. | reverse complement strand
GTATGCACCCCTATAAAGTTAGTCCTGCCGTTGTAAATGTAATCTGAACTTTGGCTAAGATCGAAATAAATGATGTCTATGGAATAAACTTTCTTTATGTCGTTGAACAGATTGCCTTTCAAATGCTGCGAAGTGATGGCTTTGCTAACGCCAAACAAGATTTTCTGCACAAAATCCACCTCGTGCTCAAACTGGATTTCCACAACCACAATTTCCGAATTGTCTATTTTCACCTTCATGTCAACGCGGTTTATGCCTTCGAGCACGTTCTCTTTCAGGCTTTCGCTCTCCAGAATTTCCTGCACAGCAACGTCTTTGTTCAGCAATTCGCTCAAAAAGCCGGAGAGTATGCCGAAGTTAGCCGGGTCTCTGAGAACCGTTTTTGCGGCGTAGTCAAAGGATATGAGAGGGCGTTCTTGGGACATAAGGGGTAATATAAAAAAATTGCGGTGAACGTTGGGGTGCAATGGGGTTGTTTTTTCTATATTCTCCCTATGCCTAATTTCTACGCTACAACGCCTATTTATTATGTGAACGATCGTCCGCATATAGGGCATGCTTATACCACGGTTTTAACCGATGTGCTAACCCGCTACCATAAGCTGTTTGGCTTTGATGCTTTTTTTATGACAGGTGTGGACGAACACGGGCAAAAAGTGCAAAAGGCGGCGGCGGCAAAAGGCGTTTCCCCGCAGGAACACGTAGATGAATATAATGTTCATTTTAAGAATTTGTGGGTAAAACTCAATATAAATTACGGACATTTCATACGTACCACCGACGATTACCATAAAAAATTCGTGCAAGATTCCCTGCAATACCTCTTTGACAAGGGCGAAATTTATTCAAAGGAATATTCGGGATGGTATTCGGTTGGCGAAGAGAGATTTTTTGAGGAAAGCGAACTCATTGATGGCAAAGACCCGATTAGCCATCGCCCAGTTGAATGGCTGAACGAAAAAAATTATTTCTTTAAAATGAGCGATTACCAGCAAAGGCTAATTGATTACATAAATGAAAATCCCTCCTGGATTTTGCCGGATTTTCGCAAAAACGAAGTGCTGGGTTTTTTGAAAAATCCCCTGAACGACCTGTGCATAAGCCGCCCGAAATCACGCCTCTCCTGGGGCATTCCCCTGCCTTTTGACGAGGATTTTGTGACCTATGTTTGGGTGGATGCCCTTGAAAATTACATAAGCGGAGTCAAAGACCGCAAGCACCCGGACGGCTCACCGCTTTGGCCCGCCGATTTTCACATAATAGGCAAGGATATTTTAACAACTCACTGCGTCTATTGGCCCACGATAATAATGGCAATGGGTTGGGAACAGCCCAAACACATTTTGGCGCACGGCTGGTGGCTTATAGACGGCTCCAAAATGAGCAAAACCAGCGGCACAGGCGTTAATCCCATGGACTATGTGGAGAGCTACGGAGTTGATGTTTTCCGTTATTTTTTAATCCGTGAAATGGTGGTGGGGCTGGATGCGACTTTTGGCCACGACAGTTTTGTTCGCAGAATAAATTCCGATTTGGCAAACGATTTGGGCAACGGATTAAACCGTATTCATAAATTGACTTTAACGCATTTTGAAGGCAAAATCCCGGCTCCTGCGGAATACGGGGAATTTGAAAAGGAGTTGGAGGGCCACTGCCAAAAGGCCATTGTGTTTGCAAGGGAGAATATAGGCGAGGCAAAGCTCAGTTTGATTGTAGAAGAAATTTTAAATTCGGTTAAGGCGCTCAATAGATATTTGGAGGTGACCGCTCCCTGGAAACTCGCAAAAAGCACGGATAAAAAAGAGAGGGATAAACTAGCCACCGTTCTCTACACCGGCGCAGAAGTTTTGAGAATTGCCCTCGCATTGCTTTCCCCCGTTATGCCGCAAAAGGCAGAGCAGGGCCGCTTAATGCTGGGCGCACCGGAGTTCAACGAGAATTCGCTCAAGATGGGCGTTTTGAAAGGCGGCGAAGTTTTGGGCAAAGGCGAGGCGTTGTTTCCCAGGATACAGGAAGAAAAATAAAGATGTTTTTTTTCCTTCCTGTCTTTTTCATCCTTTTTTTCTACGCTTGGTGGAGGTTTCGTTATGTATTTCCAAGAAAATATCGCTACCCCGGAGCCTTGCTCTTTACGCTTTGCTTTGCCGCCGTTTTTTTTCAAAGGGCTGTGAGCAATGATTTTATATCTGTGCCGCTGGCCGTGATAGGTTCCTTTGCCACAGTGTTTTTGACAAACTGGGTTATTTTTTGCATATTCTGGGATTCGTATTTAGGCATTAGGCGGCTTCGCGGTAAAAGAAAGCTGGCGAACAAAAGCCTGAGAATGCGAAAGGAACCTTTCTTCGCAAGCGCGGTGGCAACTTTAACTCTCGCCTTCTTTTTAATAGGTTGGCCGCTAAATTCCGGTTATAAAATGGTGAACATAAAGCAGACATTGTCCACAACGCCAAAAAAAACATTGCGAATCGCCGTGTTCTCCGATATTCATTTTGACGCGCTTTTTGCCAAAAGCAAATTGGAGCGAATAGTTGATTCTCTGCGTATCTTGCGACCGGATGCGATATTTTTCGTAGGGGACTTGGCCGATATTTCTGCAAGCAAATTGCAAGAAAGAGGCTTTGATTCCCTGTTCAAGCAAATAAATGCACCTCTGGGCTTTTATATTGTTACAGGCAATCACGAATCATTCGGGCAAGGCCTTGAATGGCTGCGGGATTTTGATAATGTGAATATTCTTCTTGACGACACAAAGTGCAATGATTTCTTTTGCGTAACGGGCCGTTTG
This sequence comes from Candidatus Fibrimonas sp., assembly GCA_031273195.1. Classification (GTDB taxonomy): domain Bacteria; phylum Fibrobacterota; class Fibrobacteria; order Fibrobacterales; family Fibrobacteraceae; genus Fibrimonas. Next base: position 11,021 of record JAISSJ010000169.1, on the reverse strand, counting down.
GACCATCAATACGCAAGGCGGCATACTGCCGGCAGAATTCCCTTAACAAAACTGATGCCCGCAAACAGTTCCGTCCCATGGTTTTTGCTGGACCATCAACCCAGAGGGCTGGACTCAGGTGATACCGATTTAACAAGAAAACCCGACTTCGCCTTTAGCGGGCATACCCATGCCGGGCAATTTTTCCCTGTGACCATTTTAATCAAGCTCATGTGGCCTTTGAGTTATGGCTTGGGCAAAATTGACGATATTCCGTGGTTTGTGACAAGCGGCATAGGCCAATGGGGGCCACCCGTGCGCATAGGTTCCAAATCCGAACTGGTTCTGTTCTTGTTTGAATAATTTTTCTACATTACTGCCATGCCTCTTCACATAAGTGCCGCAAACTTGGAAACCATACTCCAAATTTTTGATCGGGAATTGCCCGATGTTGAAATCAAAGCTTTTGGTTCTCGCTTTGCGGAAACCGAGCCAGGCCCGGAAGCCGATTTGGATTTGGCGATTGTAACCGGGCATATAATCTCTTTAGAACGCATGATCGCTATTGAACGTGCCATGGCAGAATCGGGATTGCCTTTTGCCGTAGATGTTTTTGACCATGCAAAATTAACTAATAAGCTGAAAAATCTTATTGAAAAAGATCACATTGTTATAAAGGCGGTTAAAAGGAGCTAGCATGAATGATAAAGATAAATTGGTAAACGGCATTTTGGGAATTTTTTTAGCCCTTGCTATTCCGCTTTTGATTTACGCTGCACCGCATTTAGGACAAAAGGAACTCATTTCAAATCTGGACTTGAATTTACCGTTTTGGCTGTACTTAACTCAATTCGCACTCGGCTTAGGCCTTGCGATAAACTTGGCAAAAGATTTCAAAGAGTGGTTAAAACCCATAGCCCCCAGCCCGCGAGACTTGCTCCCTGTATGTGCGGTAGCAGCTCTTGCCCTTTTTGTTTGCCTAGCATGGGTTGCACCTAGGCACAGGGTTCAAAGCGATGAAAGTATTTTTTTCGCTACCGCCCAAAACATGTATGCGAACCAAATAGCGGGCGCCTGCGATGAGGGGGAATTTGCCGAAAACGGGCATTTGAACTGCCAAAAAAGCGTGCATAATTTTAAAACCAAGGGCGAACCCTTTTTATATGTGCTAGGCATACCTATTTTGGGGAATAATTTAAAATGGGTTTTTCCATTGCACATATTTTTGCTTTTAGCAACAATCTTTTTGCTGTATTTTGGGGTTCGTGCGTGGACTGCCAACAATAATCTGGCATTCTTAACAGCAGCCCTTTTCGCTGCGCAACCCACAACGCTTTTTCAGTTTCGCTCCGCCTCGGTTGAACCTCTTTACACATTTCTTTTTGCCTTAAGTATTTTTTTATGGAAATGGGCATGGGATAAAAACACCGTAAAACATTGGATTTTGTTCGCATTAGCTTTGGCATTCTTTGCCCAGACAAGGCAAGAAACCATATTCTGCCTGGGAGCCTTTGCAATACCATCTTTTTTCAGAATGTACAACTCTCAACCCTCAACTCTCAACTCTCAACTTAACAAAATCCTCTACTCCCCATTTTCAACTTTTCTGTTCGTAATTTCCTTTTTCTGCATCCCTGTTCTTTTAACCATAAGTTATTACCAAGGTTATAATTTCCAAGGCGGCGAATTTAATGCGCACGGGCATTTCTTTGAAAACCTGAAACAGGCACTGAACATAAGCATCAACACCCCGCTTGAAAAGGGTTTGTTAAAAAATCCGTTTTTAAGTTCATTCAGCATTTTAACCTTATGCGGAATTATCCTGCTGATAATTTTTGCAATAAAGGAATTCAGAGATAAAAACAAAAAAGCAAAATCATCCAAATCAAAAAACTCTCAACTCTCAACTCTCAACTCTCAACTCCCTAACATCTCAATTCTAATTTTCTTCCTCCTGTACTTCCTGCAAATTTTTATGGTTTTGGAAAACGTTTCGGGCGATTTAACTATTGAAATAAACCAGAGATATACCCTTATTGCATTCCCTGCAATGGCTTTTTTCTGCGCATTTGCCATAGATAAGGCGAGCTTGTTTTTGCCCAAAGACAACCGTTTGTTTTTTGTGCTTGCCAGTGCAGCTATTTTATGGGGAAACACTTTGAGATATAAGGAGAGTTTTGAAGCAAACATAATGTACAATCGCAATCACCTGACAACGGAAGAGTCGGAAATTCTAAAATGGCTGGAAAAAGAGCCTGAAAAAAAGCGCATATTTGTATATTCAAGGCCTTGGCATTTCATAGGTTACGGAATGAACAGCATTCATTACAATTCCTTAACCCAGCAAAGATTGCGCGAGCTTTTGCAAAAATACAACAACGAGGTTTATTATGTGAGGGGTCTTGATTGCTGGGACAGCCAAACTTATCACAAAAAAGCCGTTGAAAGCCGCATAGCCACAGTGTGCGACCGTTTTGAGCAAAATTTCCCGATGGAACCGCTTTTCGCCACGGTTATCACAAACAATTACCGGCTTGTTATCGCAAAGCTAAAAGAAGGCGGCACCGGTACGCAGCTCTTTGCGCCGCAAGAGGTGAATATTGAACTGCCGGAAAATGCGCAGTGGCTTGGGCCTCCTTCCGAACATAGCCAGGATTGGGGCGATTTGCAAATTGACAAATCCGTTACGGGCAAGCCCATGACCATTGCAAAAAAACGGTACAAAAAAGGCATTGGCTCTCATGCAAACGGAAAGCTCAGTTACAATCTCGGCGACAAATACCAGAGATTAACCGCAATTATAGGCTTGGATGAAGACGAGTTCTGCAGCAACGGAATTCAGGTGAAAATTCTCGGCGACGGCCGCTTGCTAACCGACACGGGAAAACTTGCGCAGGGCCACGAATATTTGCTGGATATTCCTTTGAACGGCATCAATCAATTGGTTTTTGAAATGGACGGGCTTGGCGAGATCAACTGCGACCACGTTGATATTGCTGTGCCGGTGATATATAGCAAGTGACGATAAAAAATAGATATAATCATTTTAAACCTTGACAACTCAAAAATTTTTTTCTATATTTATACGAGTGTTCCTAAAAGGAGGCTATCATGGCACTGAAAAAAGAAACAAAAGCCAAGGTTACTGCGAAAGCTACGACAAAAGCGGTAAAGGCTGTTAAAAAACCTGCTTCAAAAGGTAAAACTTCCGAAGTTGAGTTTAAGGTATTCGCCCCATCTTCTGATTCCGTTGCTGTTGCAGGCGATTTCAACAGTTGGAAACCATTTGCTCTGAAAAAAGACAAGAGCGGAAACTGGAGCGGAAAAATTAAACTGAGCAGCGGTACTTATCAATACAAGTTCGTTTTTAACGGACAGTATTGGGAAACCGACAATTCGAATCCAGAGCGCGTTCCAGATGGACGTGGCGGAGAAAACAGCGTAAAAAGAGTTTAACTACAAACTCCGGTTTTAATTCTACCGTGCAAGAATATAATGTTTCTTTTGGCGAAAAAGAGATTGCCCTAGCGGTGGAGCGTTTTGGCTCCCCCCTTTGGCTTTATGATTTAAGCGTAATAGAGAAGCATATTTGGGATTTGCGTTTTTTTGGAATTGTTCGCTATGCTCAAAAAGCCGCGCCCAATATAAATTTGCTGTCTAGAATGAATGAGTTAGGCGTTGACGTAGATGCCGTTAGCGCAGGTGAAATCATTCGTGCTTTACGTGCCGGCTTTACGCCAAATCAAATAAGATTTACTGCGGATATTTTTGATAAAGATGCCCTTGCTCTGATAAAAGAGTTTTCAATTCCGGTGAATATAGGCAGCCCGGATATGCTTTTTCAACTACACGAAGCCGGCATAAAAATTCCCTTGGCCATACGCATAAATCCGGGCTTTGGGCACGGGCATTCCAACAAAGTCAACACCGGCGGAGAGTTCTCCAAGCACGGCATTTGGCACGGCGAATTGGAAAATGTCGCAAAAAAGGCAACGGAACTGGGCTTTACTATTGAATGCCTGCATATGCACATAGGTTCCGGTTCGGATTATATCCATCTGTCGCAGGTTGTTTCTGCAATGGAACGCACAGTAGGCAATATTGCCGCTCTTGTTCCGGAACTTAAAATAATAAGCATTGGAGGCGGCTTGCCTATCTCTTACAAAAGAGATGAGATTTGGCATATAGATTTGGAAAAATATTATAACATTTGGGATAGCGCCCGCAAAAGACTTAGCAACAATTTAGGGCATTATTTGCAGTTGGAAGCCGAACCGGGTCGTTACTTGGTAGCCAATAGCTGTATATTGGCAGCGGAAATTCGTGCTGTAAAAAAAGTGGGGAAAAATCTGTTCTACCTGATTGACGCAGGTTTTACGGATTTAGTGCGCCCGGCTTTTTATGGAGCCTACCACCACATCTCGGTTATCCATAAAAACGGGAAAGCGACAAACGAAGAAGTGGAAGCAATCGTTGCAGGGCCGCTTTGCGAAAGCTGCGATGTTTTTACCCAAGAAGAAGGCGGCATTGTTGTTAGCCGCAAGTTGCCGCTTGCACAGGTCGGGGATTTGCTGATAATTCACGATGCCGGAGCCTATGGCTCTGCAATGAGCAGCAACTACAACTCGCGCTTGCTCGCAGCGGAAATTCTGTGGGAAAAAGGAAAATTCACACAAATAAGAAGACGGCAAACTTTTGAGCAAATGCTGAGCAATGAGATTGGCGATGAATAAGCCATTCATCGCCTTGCTTTTAATATTTTCCCTTTCATACTCAGAAATTAATTCTGCTCGGCTTGCTGTTATAGGTGGCTCTATCACGGCTAGTTATACTGCAATTTATCTTATTTATCTTAGAGAGGGATGGTGGGCGGAAACCACGCCTTTCAGGTTTAAAAACGATTCAAAATACGCCTCAAACCTGGATAAATTCGGGCATTTTTATACCGGTGTCATTTTCAGCGAATTGTTCGCAATGAGTTATGACTGGGTTGGAATGAGCCCTTTTGCTTCTACGCTTTGGGCCGGCATAACGCTTGGCTTTACGCAAATTTTGATAGAATTCAAGGATGGTTTTTCCCCCTATGGTTATAGCGTGTGGGACGCAGTGGCCGGAACATTCGGAGGTTTTTATGCTATGGGCAAAAGGTTTATCCCCGCAATGCAATATATAGACTACAAATTTGTGTATTGGCGCAACAACAGAGAATATTGGAAAATTGGCGGAGAAGACAAGGGAGGGAGCTTAACCGGTGCCGATGGAGTTTGGGTGGACGACTATTACGGCGGCAATCAAACGCACTGGCTTTCGTTCAAAATAGGCAAAATGCTACCGGCAGGCGCAAGGGATTATTACCCCGGATGGCTCGCTTTTGCCTTTGGCTGGGGAATAACGGATGAACATTTCACAAAAAAATGGGGTTCAAGCCGTTATGAATTCTATTTTTCGCCCGATTACGACTTGGAAGCCATTTTTCGCCCCCAAAAAACCTGGAGCAAAAATCTGGTTACCGTCTTTAATCATGTGAAATTTCCCGCGCCAGCGGTTCGCATATACCCTAAAGCGAGGTTTTTCCCCCTGCACCCGTGGCATGGATTTAGTGTAGTATTCTAAATTACTATATTCCAACTTGTATGAATCGTTATGACTTGGTTTTACTGGGGTTTATATTAGAGGAAAATTCCAGCGGTTACGACATTATCTCTAAAATTAAGGGGCGAGGCTTAGAGCGGTGGGCCATGATAAGTGCCTCTACTGTGTATAATCGCCTGAACTACCTTGAAAATCATCGTTGCATAGAAGGGCAAACGGTTCAAAAATCAAAGTACCCTCCGTCTAAGGTCTATAGCATAACGGACAAGGGCAGGGAGGCCTTGAACAGAGAGGTTATAAGGCATTTAACGGGTTTTAACGATGACCCTAGGACATTGGGTTATGCATTTTTGTTCGGTTTGGAAAACAAGCGCAATTTGGTGAGGATTTTGGAAGAACACGAGATAAAGCTTAGGGAGGAGGTTGCCCGTCTTGATAAAATGATAGACGATGAACCAAAGCCAACGCTTTATCCCGACGGCCCGTTTTTAAACTGCATGAGCCGCGACCATATCTTGGTTGAGCTAAAATATTTGCGGGCCGCAGTGCAAATTCTGCAAGACCCGCAAAAGTCAGCTATGTTAAACGGCTACTTTTACATAAACTTCGGTAGCCGCGACTGGCAAAAGAAAGAATAATCACTGGCACGAAGCGTCCTGTTTGGGGCTAAAGCCAAGGCACCAGGAAGTTCCATATTCACGGTCTGCGAAATTTGATATTGGGAGTTGCATAGGTGTTCCTTGTTTTAAAGGGAATGGGCTTGAATATCTCAAGGAATCTATAGCAAGACTGCCACAATAAAATCCAAGGTCAAGATTTAACCCGCTATTATTAAGTGTAAACTTTTGATAATTGAAATCTGCATTGGCAACACTATCGCGCCCGAAAAAAAGGTATTCCATAGGTGGAATAAGTAAGCTTTCCGGCATATTGAGTATTAATGTTTTTGCATGCTTTATGTGACAATATGAAAGTTCTAATGTGTCCAGAGTTGCATTGTAAATTTCCATATATTCAAAGGCATCGCCATTGGTTTTGGGGTATGCAAAAATTTCCGTGAAAAATAAATCCCCATAATTTTCCGGTGGCCTGGAAGTTGATGGAAGCATCGCCAAAATCTGCGCTGGCCCATCTAAACTTGTCTCTAGCTCTAAAATAACGGAGCCTTTGGTTGATTGCAACTGTATAGTTTCGGTTTGCGAAAATGAGGAAAGTATTATACCCTTTCCCCCAATAAACAGTGTATCACCATCGCTATCCATCAGTTTCAAGCTTAAAGTAAGAGTCTGGTTTAAAGGCAGAGCACCGGTGTTGAAAATCCCCTTGCCGTTTTCAATTTTCATTTGGAATTTCAAGGTGTCTAAAAACAATATCCCGGAATGAACATCCGCACTATTTGCCAGTCCAAGCGGGATTTCAACCCTTAAAAAACCGGAAAGAGCTTTTAAGTATATTGGAATAATGGCGGTTTGGTTTGCGATTATGTTTGCGACAACCTCGCCTGTTAAAACCTCTTTTCCACCATCCGCATATACTTTCACCTCAAATTTCCGGGCTTCTCCAAGCGGAATACCCTCTATTTTTACATTGTCATTGACAAAATTTGCAGATATATGCAAACTTTTCATACTTTCAGCAGACACATGAACGGAAATACTGTCAAAAAGCGGAACCTGGAGCTTACCTAGAACCAGTTTAACGGCTCCATCCTCCTGTTCAGCATTCCAGTTCAAGCCGCTACTGCAAGCTGCAACGAACAACGTAATTACCATAGCCCACAAACTGCAGGCCGTGAAAAGCAAAACACAAAAATGTCTTTGCATAGAAACCTCCTATTTTTTCTATATACTTAGACGCATTTTATCGGAAAAAAAATTTAATTTTCTGCATTTTGCAAACAACTGTTGACGTTTTTCTGCATTTTGTTGCATTTTTTTCTAAATTACCCCCCAATGTTCCTCAATGTTGTCTGGCTTCTCTTCTTTTTGGGCGCATTTATAGCTTGCCTCGCACAGTGGCTCTATTCCGGAAATAGCGGAATTTTCAACACGGTTATGCAAAGCGTTTTTGATATGTCAAAAACCGCTTTTGAAATAGCCATAGGTTTAACCGGCCTCCTAGCCTTTTGGCTTGGGATAATGAAAATCGGGGAAAGAGCCGGTGCGGTTCAAATGCTCGCCAAACTGGTTTCCCCTTTGCTCAAAAGACTTTTCCCCAGCGTTCCAGCAGACCACCCGGCAATGGGCAGCATGTTGATGAATATAAGCGCAAATATGCTCGGGCTAGACAACGCCGCTACCCCCCTTGGCTTAAAAGCCATGAAGGAACTGCAAGACATTAACCCTAAAAAAGACACCGCAAGCGATGCCCAAATCCTATTTTTGGTTTTGAATGCAAGCGGCTTAACCCTAATTCCGGTTAGCATAATGACTTACAGGGCCAAGCTCGGAGCCGCAAACCCTACGGATATTTTCTTGCCGCTTTTGTTCGCGACATTTTTCAGCACCGTGGCTGGAATTTTGATCACCGCTTTTTTTCAGAAAATTGAAATAAAAAATGTGGTTTTCATATCCTGGTTTGTTGGCCTTACCACCGCCGTATTCGGCTCTCTTTGGTATTTTTCCTCGCTTTCGGCAGAGGAAATGGGGATTGCCAGTGCATTTTTGGGCGGTATAATCCTGTTTCTCATTGTAATATTCTTTTTAATTTTGGCTGCCACAAAAAAAATCATGCCTTTTGATGCCTTTACCGAGGGGGCAAAGGAAGGTTTTTCCACTGCCGTCACCTTAATACCGTATTTTATTGCAATTTTGGTTGGGATAGCGGCTTTCAGGGCAAGCGGGGCGATGGGTCTTATAATGGAGGGAATTTCGGCTACCTTTAATTTTTTCGGCATTCCGACAGATGTTGTACCGAGCTTGCCAACCGCAATCATGAAGCCCCTTTCCGGCAGCGGGGCACGCGGAATGATGATAGATGCCATGCAGCAATACGGCGCAGATAGTTTTGCGGGGCGTTTGAGTTGCATATTTCAGGGAACAACGGACACTACGCTTTATATAATAGCGGTTTACTTTGGTTCCGTTTCTATTCGCAAAACCAGACATGCGGTTTTTTGCGGGTTGATGTCGGACTTGGCAGGAGTTATAGCGGCCATAACCATAGCTTATATATTTTTCCCGCCTTAGAGCCTCTGAACCGGATTGAATTTCTCATTTCCGAACAAATGCCTGTTACGCCATTCCAAAATCAGGGCTTTCTGTTCCTCTTTAGAGAGGGAAAACTTTTCCCTGCCTTGGCTTTGCATATATAAATCCAAATGCGCAAGCAAAACGCCTGCCGCAACAGAAACATTTAAACTTTCCGTTAATCCGTATTGAGGCAGAATAAAATGCTCGTCTGCCTGTGCCAAAGTATTGGGGTGGTTGCCACGGGATTCCGCACCCAGATAAAATGCCGTGGGTTTAGACAAGTCAAGTTCGAGCAGGAGCTTGCTTGCGTGGGTGCTCGCTACGGCTATTTTATAACCCTGCTTTTTTAACTCGCTCAAAGCGGTTGCCCTTTTGCCGTAAACAAAAGCATTGAGCCATTTTAACGAACCTTTAAGAATAGCCTTATTCGTTTTGTAAGCGTTGTCTTCTTCTATTATATGTACATTTTGCAAGCCGAAAATCTCTGATGTGCGAATAACGGCGGATATATTGTGTGGGTCAAAGAAATCTTCCAAAACCAGGCAAAAATGCTTGGTACGCAGAGCCGCCGCTCTTTCAAAAAGCATTTGCCTTCGCTCCGTTAGGTCGGTAAATTCCAGTGGCATTAGGACGGTGTGCCTTACGCAACTCCTTTTTAGGTTCATTATTGCAAATATAATAAATATTTTCTATCTTCTCCCTTATGCAAGAAGAACGCACACTAGTATCTTTTGATTGGGCGATTAAATACCTGCTTAGAAACAAAGCCGATTATGTAATACTTGAAGGCTTTTTAACAACACTGCTCGGAAAGAAAATAAATATACAAAGCCTTGTAGAAAGCGAAAGCAACAAAGTATCGGAAGGAGACAAGTATAACCGCACAGATGTACTGGCAGAGGAAGAAGACGGGACTTTAATCATAATTGAACTGCAATTCACCCCCGAAATAGATTACTTCCATCGTATGCTTTTCGGTTCAAGCAAAGCCATTGTTGAGCATATTGGCGAGGGAAAGGATTATGTGGAAGTGAAAAAAGTGTATTCCGTTAATGTGGTTTATTTTGACTTGGGTTCGGGCAAGGATTATATTTATTGCGGCACTACAACATTCAAGGGTTTGCACTATAACGACGAACTAGAATTGTCATCGGCACAAAAAGCGGAGTTTGCTAAACTTGAAATAAAAGATATTTTCCCTGAGTTCTATATTTTGAAGGTGGACAGGTTTAAGGACATTGTTCAGAACAAGATAGACGAGTGGATATATTTTTTGAAACATTCAAAGGTAAGGTCTGAATTTAACGCACCGGGTTTGGATGAGGCAGTGAAGAAACTAGAATACAGGCGTTTAAGTCCAGAGGAACGCCTTGCATATGATAAGTATGCAGATATATGCCGTAGCAATAGGAGCAGTCTTTACACTGCCAAATTGGAAGGCAAGGCGGAAGGCGAGGCTATCGGCGAGGCTCGTGGGATTGAGAAAACTGCCAAGAACATGAAATCCAAAGGGAGCGATGTTGCTTTTATTTCGGAAGTGACTGGCCTGTCGGTTGAAGAAATAGAGAAGTTGTGAGAAACGCACCCCCCGCCCCTTCTACGAAGGGACTATCGCTCGTTCCCTAAAATTGTGTCTGACACTTTGCGTTCCAGTTTGGTTACGCTCCGATACCTTTCACATACTCCACAATCACGTTAGCGGCTTTTTGTACCCCAATCGAACTGTCTATACATAAATCGTATTGCTTCGCATCGCCCCATTTCCTGCCCGATATTTTCGCGTAATATGCTGCTCGCGCCGAATCGGAACGGGCTATGTCCGCCTGTGCCTCCGCTTCCGCTCCGCCGTAATTTTTCATCACCTGCGCGGTGCGGTAGGCTTCCGGCGCGTGAATGAAAATGTTCACGGCATTATCAAAGTCTTGCAGGACAAAACCTGCGGCACGGCCAACAATAACGCAAGAGCCGTTTCCTGCGATTACGCGGATTATCTTTTCCTGTGCGATAATCGCCTGTTGCACTGGTTCACTGCTGATATACAAACCATGCAATGCTCCCGGTTCTGCCTCGTTGATACCGGAAATGAATTCTTTTGCAAGCCCGCTCTCCTTTGCGGCAAGTGCAATCATCTCTTTGTAATAGAACGGAACACCCAATTTCTCAGCGATCAGTTGCCCGATCAATTTCCCGCCGGAACCGTGTTCCCGGTCAATCGTGATAATCACGCCGGGTTTTGACGGTCTCAACGCCGTCTGAAGC
>JAISSJ010000073.1 GCA_031273195.1 Candidatus Fibrimonas sp. | reverse complement strand
ACTTGGTTTCCCAAGCGAACTCCGCTGTTGCAGACTTAAAAGCCGCAACGGAAAAAGCCACGAGCAAAGAGGAAATTCAGAGCGCAATGGACAAGGCCCAAAGCGTTGTAAGCCAAATTCTGCAAGCGGCTCAAATGGCGGGAGCAACGGGCGGTGCAGCCGGAGGCGGCGAACATCAGCACGGTGAGAACTGCGATGGCTCTTGCGGCGACAACTGCGAAAACAAAGGCAGCAAAGGCAAAGAAGGCCCCGTTGACGCAGATTTTGAAGTAGTGGACGAGAAGAAGTAAAAAATGGCAGAAAAACGGGATTACTACGAAGTACTCGGCGTTCCTAAAAACGCTTCCGCTGATGACATTAAGCGAGCATATAAAAAGCTCGCTATAAAATATCACCCGGATAAAAACCCCGGCGATAAGGAAGCGGAAAACAAGTTCAAGGAAGCAGCCGAGGCTTACGATGTGCTTTCCGATGAAAAGAAAAAAGCGCAATACGACCGTTTTGGCCACGAGGGTTTAAGCGGCGGCGGATTTAGCGGAGGCGGTTTCTCGTTTGAAGACATATTTACACATTTCGGAGATATATTTTCGGACATCGGCGGCTTTAGCGGCAACCGCAGTTCGCGTGGCGGACGGGGGCCTGCTCCGGGCGAAGATTTGCAAATGGGCATTGCGCTCACCTTAAAGGAAATTGCCGAGGGAACGGTAAAAAAAGTTCGCATAAAACGTTATAAAACTTGCCCTGACTGCAACGGCAAGGGTGGCAGCGGAGCGAAAACCTGCGAGTCTTGCAACGGAAAAGGGCAGGTGCGCCGCAGAATGCGCAGCATTTTCGGAGAAATGGTCAATGTAACAACTTGCCCGGATTGCGATGGCACAGGCGAAGCCATAACCAATAAATGCAAAACCTGTTCCGGGCAAAGGCGTGTTAAAACCGAAGATACCATAGAGGTCAAAATTCCCGCCGGAGTTGCAAGCGGAAACTACATTAAACTTCGCAACGAGGGAAATGCAAGCGCGCAAGGAGGAGCAACGGGTTTTCTCATCGTGCATATAGAAGAAAAAAACGATGATTTTTTTGTGCGAGACGGACAAAATCTCTTTTGCAAGGTACTGGTTCCCGTGTATCGTTTGGCTCTTGGCGGCGAACAAAGGGTTCCCACCTTATACGGCGAAGTCAAGGTAAAAATTTCCGCAGGGCTCCAACCCGGAACGCAATTAAGGGTTCGCGGCCAAGGATTGCCGGGCTATAACTCCGACTACAAAGGCGACCTTTTTGTGGAAGTCCAGGCTCATATCCCGGAGAATTTATCCGGCAAGGAAAAATCCCTTTTTGAAGAACTCAGTTCCCTTGGCCAAGCCCGCGATGAAAAACGCGAGCGCAGTTTGTTTGAGAGGATAAAGGAATTTTTTTCGTAATAATTTATTCAACAATTTCTATTTGATTATTTTCCGGATCGATAATACAACTTTCATAATACCCATCTCCGGTTATTCTCGGCTGGCTTATTATTTTGCATCCATCGTTTTCCAATTGTTTCGTTAATTCATTGACTTTATCTTTACTGCCAACACTAAATGCAAGATGAATATAGCCTGTATTATTCAATTCTTTCTCTATGTTGTTCAAATTATCCTTTGTCATAATTTCCATGCGGCATTCATTATCAAACTCTAGAAAATACGTTTTCAATCCGGTATTCTTATTATGATACATTTTATTTGATTTTGCATTAAAATATTTTTCATAAAATGTCTTCATCTTCTCCAGGTCATTTACATACAATGCTACGTGATTTATTTTCATATTAAGTTCCCTCTTTCGGAACCTTCTCGTATCACTTCTTTGCCTTGAGCGAAGCTCGCCGTGACTGTAACCGTGAACACAAAAAGCAAAAACAATGCCATAGCATGAATATAGAAAATAAATTGACCGAACAAAATGCCACCGATATTTTTCTTACGTCAACCGCCTACGCTCAACTTGCCACTGAAAGTACTTTGCTTTGGCAAAAACCCTGGCAAGAGATTTACGAAATGTTTAAAGAAGAGTTTAACTCGGTCGGCAAGTAACTCCGCGCTTTGGTTCGCAAATCCCCTCCTATATATAACCCCCATGCTTCGCTAGCAAATCTTCAATGGACACGCCTTTTATAGCCAACTTCGCATTGTCTATAACAGACTGCACCGCTTTTTCGTTGGAACGGAATTGCTCTAACCAAGACTGCCAATGTTCTTGGTATATCCCCGGCAAATCGCCGGGGCCAGCCAGTAAGTTTACAGATTCTCCACTGGTTAGGCATTCGGGGTCAACCTCGCTGAGATATTCCCTTACAGTCATCACCTCTTTATATGGCGGAGGATTTTTGTAGAAGTATTCCATTTGTGCTGCATCATAAGCTCTGCGAAAAGATTGATATTCTTTGCTGTCAATATCATATTTCATATGGCCATTGTCATCCCATAAATTGCCGTATCCGTTTTCATTTGCCCACATTTTGACATAATCCGGCCTTTCTTTCCAAATCATGTCGCTGTGTACGCTATTCATAAACATATAACCCTTGTCTCGCATTTCCGACTTGTACGCCCATTTGCTTATTGTATCCATAAACGCTTTTGCTTCTTCCGGGTCTTCAAAATAGTTTTGCGATAAATATTCCGCCAGCATTTTGCCTTCTTCCCTGTTCATAGCTCTTGTTTCTG
>JAISSJ010000025.1 GCA_031273195.1 Candidatus Fibrimonas sp. | reverse complement strand
GACATATTTTTGACTCAAATGATAAAAAAATGACAGAAAAACAGAAAAAATGGTCACAAATTGAAAAAATAATGTATATTAAGAGTGTAACATTTAAAGGATGGTTTAAATGTTACAGTTTTATTAGTCACTCCACAAGCGAATTTATCAGTGTTTACTATATTGTTCTTAGTTCCTCAGGAGAATACGTGGCTAAGTTGTTAATTCTTTTTGGTTTGCTTTTTATGGCTTGTGGCGAGGTTGGCGGCGGGGAGCCTTTTTCAAGCGGCAGCAGCGGAGAACTGTCTTCCGGCTCGCGACCTTCTTCAAGCAGCAGGGTTAGCTCCAGCAGTTTATGCACTCCTTTGGATATGGAATTGTATTTGCAACACGCCCCCGAAAATTCATATGTACACGGCCCAACGCAAATAACAATGGATGACTTTTATATTTCCGCATACCTGATTACGCAAGGGCAATATAAAACCGTTATGGGCGCAAGTCCTTCAAGAGGAGCAAGGGGAGATACGCTTCCCGTAGATGGCGTTTCTTGGTTTAAAGCTGTGGAATTTTGCAAAAAACTATCTGCGCAAATGTGCCTGGATTCAAATGCCATAAAATTGCCTACGGAAGCGCAGTGGGAATATGTTGCGTATCAGGGAACCATTATACAAAGAGAGCCGGATTATTGGGAATGGACAAACGATTGCTATGATAGCCAGTTTCCCTGGACAAACCATGACCCAAGCGGCCCGCCTAATTGCCTCCCTAATGCTTTCAAGGTTCGCAAAGGTTTAAACAACTACTTTGATGAGCGTTTCTCGACTTCCCCCGATTATGACGGAGATATAAGCACTTATATAAGCTTCAGGGTTGCAGTTAAAAGCAATTATTGGCCTGCGCTTATTTTCTAAATTACTTCTGTTTATGGGCATTACAAACATTGCACCAGCAATTTTAGATCCTATTCCGGGCGGCAAATACTTGGTAAATGCTATGGATTGGGTTATAAACTGGGCGAGAGCAAATTCGCTGTGGCCGCTCACTTACGGCACCAGTTGCTGCGCCATAGAGATGATGTCCAGTTCAATGGCTCGCTACGATATAGCCCGCTTTGGAAGCGAAGTGTTCAGGGCAAGCCCGCGCCAGGCGGATTTATTCATTATAGCCGGAACGGTCACCGAAAAAATAGCTCCTGCTATGGTGGCTCTGTGGGAACAAATTCCCGGCCCCAAGTATGCTATAGCTATGGGAGCTTGCACCATAAGCGGCGGCCCTTTTGTTTACAATAATTACAGCGTGGTTCGCGGTGCGGATTTATTGATTCCCGTGGATGTTTTTGTACCGGGCTGCCCGCCTAGGCCAGAAGCTCTGTTTCAGGGAATTTTGAAATTGAGGGAAAAAATTTTCGCCACGGAATCCAGCAGAAACCCTTGGCACGAGGGGGATGTAAGAACAAAAGAAGATGGCGACCGCTGGGAGGCGGCAAAAAAAACCTGGGAAGAGCTTGAAAAAATCAAAGACGAAGAGATGGCGCAGGCAAGGGCCGAATTCAAGGAAAAAAATCCCGAATATAAATCCGCATTCAAACCGGTGAGGATACCCAAAGAGGATTTACCTGAAGTTCCATACGTTCCATTGGCGGAACCCGGACGCTCCAAGGAGGAAATTTTAAAAACCATTCAGGAAAAATTCCCGTATGTGACGGAAGATTTGCACGTGAAAAAGGAAGACTGGCTTGAGTTTGCGACATTTTTGCACGATAAGTTAAATTGCGATTATCTATTAGATGTCACTGCGGTTGACTGGCTAAACCACTTTGATGTTGTTTTGCAAGTTATGAGCTTGAGTGAGGGGCATAAGGTTTTTGCAAATTGTTCCTTGCCGTATTCGGGAAATTCGGAGGAACTGCCGGAAATTCCGAGCCTTACCGTGGTTTATCCTGCGGCGGAGTGGAAAGAGCGCGAGGTTTATGATATGTTTGGAATTTCTTTTAAAGGGCATCCGGATTTGCGCCGTATTTTCACGGAAGAAAATTTTGTGGGCTGGCCGCTTCGCAAAGATTTTAAGCATCCACATATTTTAAAAGGGGCTTGAAATGGAATACAGTTGGCTTATATTATTGTTTCCGGTGCTTTCGTTTTTGATTAACGGAGCGATTTTCAGTCCGTTGAAGCTCAGGAAAATTTCCGGCTATTTTTCCATATTGATGGCGTTGCTCTCCATGGTGTTCGCCTTGCGGCTTGCCGCAGGGTTTGATTTTAACAGCGAAACAATTCTCTGGTCTTGGGAGTGGCTTCCGCTCCTTAGCGAAACCTTTGGCGAAATATCCCTTAAAATCTCCTTTTACTGCGACCGGATTTCCGTGATGATGCTGGTGGTTATCACCGTTATATCGTTCTTTGTAAACATATACAGCGTTGGCTACATGAAAGGCGACCCCTCTCCTGAACGCTTTTTTTCCCTGCTCGGTTTGTTTTCCTTTTCAATGCTCGGACTTGTTGTTTCTTCAAATTTGATTCAGATGTATATTTTCTGGGAATTGGTGGGTGTTTCAAGCTATCTGCTCATAGGCTTTTGGTATCACAAACCCTCTGCGGTGTCGGCTTCAAAACAGGCTTTTATCTTAACCCGATTTGCAGACAGTTTCTTTTTGCTCGGCATTTTATTGATTGGCTTTTTGCTGGATTCCTTTGATTTTTCAAAATGGAACAACCCGCAAATTTTAAGCATTGTGAATGAGACAGTTTCCCACAGGTGGCTTGCCGTTGCCTCTGTTTTTGTGTTCATGGGAGCTTGGGGCAAAAGCGCGATGTTCCCCTTGCATATATGGCTTCCGAATGCGATGGAAGGACCTACCCCTGTAAGCTCGATAATACACAGCGCAACTATGGTAGTAGCGGGTGTGTATTTAACTGCGCGTCTTTTCCCGTTTTTTGAGAGCATAGGAACCGTGCTTGAGGTTGCGGCATTTATCGGGGCCTTTACGGCTTTCTTTGCCGCCATCATCGCCTGCACTCAAAAAGACATAAAGCGAATTTTGGCATATTCAACCCTTAGCCAGCTCGGTTACATGATGTTTGCGCTCGGCGTTGGCGGTTTGACCGCTTCGATGTTCCACGTTTTTAACCACGCCTTTTTCAAGTGCATGTTGTTCTTGGTGGCCGGTTCTGTTATTCATGTTGTAAGCAGCAACAGTCTGGACGAAATGGGCGGGCTTCGCAAAAAGATGCCCTTTGCATATTTTTCCTGCTTAATCGCTTGCCTCGCCATAGCCGGCATTCCGCCCTTTTCCGGTTTTTGGAGCAAAGACGAAATCTTGCTTTCGGCGTGGGTGGCAGGTAATTATCCGGTATTTTTCACAGGGCTTTTAACGGGCGGCTTAACGGCCTTTTATATGTTCCGAATGTTCTTTTTAACATTCCACGGCAAAGCGAGGAGCGAGCTTGCCCATGCTCACGAAGAGCCTTGGATGACTTTTTCCATTGTTGTTTTGGCTATTCCTTCTGCCGTTATTGGGTTTCTTGTGCATGGGTTTGTTGAGGAGATGGGGGTGCCAACGCCTGTTCAATGGTTGCCCGTTGCGGCAAGTGTAATGGGAGTTTTGGGCATTTCTGTCGCTTGGTTTTTATATGCCCGCAAAGGCACAAATGCAGAGGCCGCTTTGGAAGCGGATATTCGCCCGCCCTTGTATAAAATCATTTACCATAAATTTTATTTTGATGAAATGTACTATTCGTTTACCCGCAATTTTTTAATCAAATGCGTTGCGGGGTTCTTAAAGGCTTTTGACCATTATTTTATAGATGCCATTGGGGATTTTATAGCAGGTGTTTTGCATTGGCTCGGCAAGGGTGTGCGCATGGTGCAGAGGGGCTTTTTTGCCGCCTATGCTGCGCTGTTTATAACCGGGGTTGTGTTTGGAATGCTAATTCTTTACGCAACGCACTGAGTACAGGTCGGTTCTGTATTCGTATTTCTCGGTTAAAACATTGGTGTCGTAGCTAACTTTGAACCTCCAAGCCTGTTCAGTTCTATACTCGGTAGCACTCCACCAATGAGCAACTGCGTCTAAACCGGAGTAGCTGCCGGCAGCGGCTGTTAGATTGGCATCATCGCAAAGATAACAGAAACCGCCGCCAATAGCATTGAAGCCGTAAGTATCCACGCCATTGCCATAATCGGGGTGCTCTTTCCAACCGCTGGCAGCTTTTAATTTTGTGCCTACATCCCAATCAAAATCTTCATCTTCATAATTGTTCCAGAGTATATCGTAAACGTAATCCTTTAATACGTTCCATTCCTCACGGCTGGGTATATGCCAACCGGAGGGGCAAATGCCCTGATGTTTTGCCGTTACTCGGCTTGCGCAAGAAGTGGTGACGCAACTGGCAGACAGACCCATCGCTGTTACCCAATCATATAGCCTGCCGTATTTATCGCAGTTGGGCTTTGCAGCTTCGGGTGTGAGCCACTGGTCTTGCCCGTTTCCGCCACCTTGAGCATAGCATTTGCTAAGACCGGAAGCAGAACTTGGTTCATAATTCAAATTGGATTCCATCCAGGTTTGAGTGCCTATAATAACGGTTTTGTAGGTTTTGCCGTTGCGCGAATCGGTTAAATCACTGCCGTATTTGAGCGGATTTTCCGAACTGGAAGAAGGGTCTTCTTTTTTTGAACTTGAAGAAGAACTGATTCTTGAACTGCTGGAGGAACCGCCTCCGGCGGAACTGCCTCCGGTTGAACTGGAAGAATCGCTTTCAATTGAACTGGAAGAGCCACTTGAAGAATCTCCTTCAGTTGAGCTGGAAGAGCCGCCTGTTATTGAACTGCTGCTTTGCCCGGAGGAGCTGCTATCCGGGCCTTCGGAACCGGAAGATGATGAAACATTCGGGCGGGAGCTAGAGGATTTTTCTTCAAATTCGCCTACGCCTGTAGCACAGGAAATGAAAGTCTGGGCAATCCAGGTTAATAGGATTAACAATATCGGAACAAATTTAATTTTGCTCATAAATAGCTCCTAAAGTTAAGACACAATTGTAAATATAGCAATTTCATTTACTATATTTATAAACGGAGGCGTGTATGAAAGCAATTTTATTTTCGCTGGTGTTCGCAGGGGCGGTGATTTTTGGTTGCTCCGATATAGATAATGAAAATTTCGGTGATTCATCATCATCGGGTAAATCTTCGTCTTCCAAAGGTTCTTCGTCATCGGACGCATCTTCGTCTTCAAATGGGCTTTCATTTTCCGGGGAGTCTTCATCTTCGGGTGATTCCGGCCCGGATATAGAAGATTCTTCAAGTAGCAACGAGGGAGGGGACTCCGATTCCAGCAGCTCCGAGGGGGTGAATTTGTCCAGTAGTTCCGGTACCTCCGGTGCTTCCAGCAGTTCGGGGAGAAGTTCTTCCTCGGTTGAAAGTTCGTCTTCCGCTTCGCTTCCAACCGCTACGGGATATCCCAGGCTTCAAAAAGGGCAGCAGGGGGTTATAGAGGGTTGGGCTTCCCGCTACTGGGATGGCTGCAAGCCGCATTGTTCTTGGCGTGAAAAGGTTGATACAACTGCTACGCCTTTTTCAATTTGCAGAAATTGCGATGCGAATAATCAAGAGATACCTGCTTTTACCATAAGCCCTAATGCCAACCAGTGGTGGACCGGCTACGAAGGCACTAAAAGCAGTTGCGAGCAGGGTGGCATAGCTTTTACCTGTTTTGATATGGCACCGCTTAAAATAAACGATACCCTTTCTTATGCTTTTGCCGCTGCTCCCGGCACCAACGCTGCTTGCGGGCAATGCTATCAGTTGCAGTTTAACGGCGGCAACCACGGCGATGACGTTAAGGAGGCTCACAGGTTGATAAATGGCAAAACCTTGATCATATTGGCGAGCAATATAGGCCATGATGTTGAGGGCGGGCAGTTTGACATTCTGATTCCGGGCGGTGGAGTGGGTGCTTATGACAGTTTCACAAATTTGCTTGGGGTTAGCAAAGAGCAGATGGGTGCTGAATTCGGAGGCCTTTTAACCGCCTGCCAGCGATCGTTAAACAATTGGGACCTTCCGGCGAAGCAGTATAAGGACTGCGTTGCGAAGAAATGCAATGAGATATTCGGCAAAGACAAGTTTGCAGACCTTTTGCGGGGTTGCTTGTGGTTTACGGACTGGTACGAGGCTGCCGATAACCCAACTTTTCTTTATAAAGAGGTTCAATGTCCGCAATATTTGGCGGATAAATACCGTTCTACGATAAATACTTCCAAAGATACGGATTTGCGCCCTTAAATTTTTCACTTTTTTGTAAAAAAAATGTATATTTACTAAAAGAGTATTTATTTTGGGGGTACCCTATGAAAAAGAATGCTATTGCTTTGTGTATAGCGGGTTTTTGCGCACCGCTTTTTGCACAGACGGTTGACCCTTGTACGCAAACCACAAAATTGAGCACATCGGCTTCCGGGGTGCAGACATACACAAATAATTCTGAAGGGAACAAGCCTCTTCCTAGTTCTACGTACGGTTACGAGATGTGGACAGAGGGCGGGAACAACAATAAACTTACCTGGTTCGGGCCGAATCAGGGAGGCGGGGCGGCATTCAAAGCCGAATGGAATAACCCTAACGATTTTCTGGGCCGTGTGGGTTATTTTTGGAATGAAGGAAGGCCATACACCTCTTATAAAAATGTTTATTGCGACTTTAACTTTACTAGGTCGGCTGACGGCACCGGCGGCAGTTATTCATACATAGGAATTTATGGCTGGACCAAAAACAAACTGGTTGAGTGGTATATTGTCGATGACTGGTTTGGAACCGGAATAATGGGGCCTTCCACAATGGGAGGCGGGGCAACCAAGAAAGGTGAGTTTACCGTGGATGGCGCAACCTATTTTATATATCAAGGTACCAGAGACCAAAAGCCGTCAATAGAGGGAACTCAAACTTTTCCTCAATACTTCAGCATACGCCAAACACGTCGCAAGTGCGGGACAATTTCCGTTACCGAGCATTTCAAGAAATGGGAAGAGTTAGGCTTGACACTTGGTACAAATATATATGAGGCAAAGTTCCTTGTTGAAGCAGGCGGCGGCACCGGATCGTTTGAAGCCTCATATCTCAAACTTACGCAGGAAGAAACCCCCCGTGGGCTTCCAGACGGCAATTTTGTACTCTCAACCGATGTCAATCCGGCAACATCCGGCGAAATAACCAGAAGTCCGAATGCCTCCTATTACCCTACCAGCACAAGTGTTACGCTCACCGCAAAAGCGGCAGATGGTTGGGAGTTTGACGGTTGGAGCGGAGACCTCTCCGGCAAAACAAGCCCCGCTACTATCACCATTGATGCAAACAAAAGCGTAATCGCCAATTTTGTCCTGAAAGTAGGTGAACTTGTAAAGAACGGTAAATTCAACGCAAGCAGCAATAACGGCTTGGGAGACCCGAATACGGAGTGGAAGTTGAACACATGGGGGAACTCCCAGGCATCGGCCAGCTCGTCAAATGGCGCGGTTACCATAAACATCAACACGTTGCCAACTACCGGCAATAAATACGACCTTCAACTTGTCCAAGCCGGGATACCGCTTCTCAAAGGGAACAAATACATCCTCACGTTTGAGGCCAAGGCCGCATCCGACCGAACTATAAACGTAGTGTTACAAATGCCGGACGACCCGTGGACAGATTTTCTTCGTGACACTAGTGTAGCCCTTACCACTACAATGCAAACATTCGAATACGAATTTAATATGACAGCCAATGACTTCCCCAATGCCAGGCTCGGTTTTGATTTCGGAAACTCTACGGCGGCTGTCACAATAGGCAATGTCAGTCTCACATACGTAGGTGCCGGAACAACTACAAGCAGTTCCTCTACGGTTGCTGCATCTTCGTCTTCTTCCGATGGCAGCAGCAGTTCCAGCGCAAAAAGCTCATCGTCCAGCAGCCTTAATGAAAATTCTCCGATAAGGCTGATTAGCAATATTTCAAAATCGGAATTTAGCGTTAGCTCATTGAGCAACAAATCTCTGCTCGTAGAGACAAATTCGCCTACGGTTGTGGAAATTTATGATCTTAAAGGAAATAAGGCAATGGCTTTTAATACTCTTAGCGGGTTGCAAACGATAAATTTATCCTTGCCTCACGGAGTATATTTTGCCAAGGCGCGAGGAAAACAAGCTGTTAGGTTTGTGTTGAAATAAAAGGAGGTTTTTATGAGAGCAATTATAGTTGCGCTGTTTTTCGCCGGCCAATTGGCCTATGCCCAGCAGTCCGAAAAGGGGCTAAAGGATGTTTACGCCAATTATTTCAGGATTGGCACGTGCTACCCGTCTAACCAAGCAAGCAATACGCAGCTTCAGAGCGTGATACTACGGGAGTTTAACAGCCTTACGCACGAAAATGAATTGAAACCCGAAAACACAATGGTGCAGAGTGGGTCAACCGATAATGACATTAAGGTTCAGTTGGGTTCCAACGCAAGAACTGTCATGACGTTCGCCCAAACCAACAATATCCCAATCAGAGGCCATACGTTTGTGTGGCACCAGCAGACGCCGAACTGGTTTTTTTACAAGAATATGCAAAACGGCGAATTAGCGGACAAAGCGACTATGAGCAAGCGTATGGAAAGCTACATAAAGAATATGTTTGCGCTTATAGCACAGGAATATCCAACCCTGAAACTTTACGCTTATGACGTGGTCAACGAGATTTTCTTGGATAACGGCAAGCAAAGGGAACCGGGGGATCCGAGTACCAACGATGAGAAATCCACGTGGGTTAAAATTTACGGCAACAGTTCATTTGTTGACAGCGCATTTACCTACGCCCGCAAATATGCTCCGGCAGGTTGCAAACTGTTCTATAACGATTTCAACGAGTACCACCCGGACGGCAAGAGGGATTCTATAGTTGCGCTTTACAACAGGCTTAAAGCCAAGAACGTGATAGACGGCATAGGTATGCAGTCGCATTTATCCACAGGGTGGCCGGATGTAGGCACTTACAAAGCGGCGCTTAACAGGTTTATAGCGACAGGCGCCGAGATTCACGTAACGGAACTTGACCTTACCATAGAGAGCGGTTCCGATGAGGCTGCGCAGGCGGATAAATACAAGGACGTGTTTAAGGCTCTGAAAGAGGCCCGGGAAGAGGGCGCCAATATAACATCGGTGTCAGTTTGGGGTGTTATAGACGACTGGAGTTGGCGCAACTCCAAGAATCCGCTTTTGTTTAAGAGTACAAACTTTACGAAAAAACCCGCCTACAATCAGGTTGAGGCGTTAATTCCCGAAAAGGACCACGGCGATGGGAAAAACCCGCCGTTCAATACTCCCCAGCCGGGCGAAGCAACGGGGGACGAGAACGGTTACTTCTTCTACCACGATTTCGAGGGCGGCACGACGCAGGGCTGGGCACGTCGCGGAGATGAAACGGTTGCGAATTCTAGTAATCAAAAGAACAGTGGCTCAAGGTCAATCTACGTAAGCGGCCGCAATCAAAATTGGAACGGTGCGCAGTTCACCCTGCCCAGCGAGTTCAAAGCCGGCAATGAGTACAGCTTTAGCGTGATGGCGAGGCATGAGGGGCAAGGGACAATTACATTTAAACTATCGCTGCAATATGACAGTACCAACGGCACAACCAAATATCCCAATATTGTTGAGGTAGAAGCTGCAAGCGGCGAGTGGGTGCAGCTTTCGACTACGAGTTACAAGCTCCCGCCAGGTACCGGATTTTCCATTTACGTGGAATTGGACAACGCAAACACCAGCTTCTACGTTGACGATGCTATGGGCGGCATAGCCGGAGCGACAATCAACGCCGATGGCACACCCGGCACACCACCGGCAAAGTCCAGCAGTTCCTCTGAGGTCGCTACATCATCATCATCATCATCATCATCTTCCGAAGACGGCGGCGATAGCAGTTCCAGCTTTGATGAAAATTCTCCGATAAGGCTGATTAGCAATATTTCAAAATCGGAATTCAGCGTTAGCTCTTTGAGCAACAAATCTCTGCTCGTAGAAACTAATTCGCCTACGGTTGTGGAAATTTATGACCTTAAAGGAAACAAGGCAATGACCTTTAATACTCTTGGCGGCGTGCAAGCGGTAAATTTATCCTTGCCCTACGGAGTGTATTTTGCCAAGGCGCGCGGAAAGCAAGCCGTTAGATTTGTGTTGAAATGAGTTGAGATTTTTAGTTGAGGATATATGGGTATACGTCTATTTTGGTTGGCAACGGTTTTGGCAGGAATTGCTGTTTTCGGATGCAGCGACGGCAAGCTGAATTTATTGCTCGTCCTCTGGGATGAACACGAACAATCTTCCTCATCACGTGAGAGATACAGCAGTTCAGGCATAGAAATATCATCGTCATCGTCAATTTATGTAGAACTACCCTCCTCGTCAAGCGAAGAAGAAATTTCCTCCTCAAGCGAAGAAGAACCGCCCTCCTCGTCAAGCGAAGAAGCGATTCCGCCGTCTTCTTCTAGCGAAGAACCGCCTCCTCCCAGTTCAAGCTCAAGAGGGCCAAGATCCAGTTCCTCCAAAACGAAGGATGGCTACACGTATGAGGATTATCCCACGCTTGAAGAAGGCGCCCCCGGTGTTGAGAGAGCACAGCCCGGAGGCATTACCCGCTACTGGGATGGCTGCAAACCCTCATGCTCTTATGCGCAAAATGTTTTTCTGAAAGACCAGGTAACTCGAAGCCCTCATGGCTTTGCCCGAAATTGCGATAGAAACGGTAAAGAAATGCCTCTCTTCTATAGAATGGACCCTGTAGAGACAACGTGGGCGGAATATATATATACGCCAAACGCTTGCAATCCCGACAATACGAGACAATGGACGCAAAGCACAACTTATAGAGAATGGACGGCCGCCAACCCGGATTTCCCCAGCGGCGTTGCACATTCAGCGGCTTATATATGTTCTGCCGACCAAATTCCATATGCGGTAAACGATACCCTGGCTTACGCATTTGTGGCAAACAATGCCGGTAATTGCGGCAAATGTTTTCAGGTGCAATTCCGTGGCGATTGGGAATACGGAGCGGCAAGGCCATCTCATAGAGCGATTTCAGGAAAAACCTTGATAGTGATGGTTAACAATTTCGGAGTAGGGGATGATGCCTTTGATATTATGATTCCGGGAGGGGGGCTTGGTGCTTACGATGCCTTTAGCGAACAACTCGGCACAACGCCGGAAAATTTAGGACGCAGAATGGGAGGATTGCTATCCGAATGCATATTCGGAGATAGAAATTTGCCTTATAGCGACCCGAATGGAGGTTTGACTCCTCACGAGAGAGCTACCTTGGAAGAAAGCCAAGACTGCCTTAGAGCAAAATGCAACAGGGCTTTTAAAAATCATCCGACTCTCTTGAAGGGTTGCTTGTGGCACGTGGATTGGTTTATGGCTGTGGATAATCCTGAAGGCTTCATGAAAGAAATCCCTTGCCCTCAATATTTGATTGACAGATACGGCTCAACAATCCCGCTCCCTACACGCCCTGCTGATCTTGATCCGGGTGCAGCCTGCAATATTGGAAGTATATCGTGTCCCGCTCCTTAATTGCAGCCCTTGTTTTAGCCATACTCGCCATCGGATGCAACGATGGCAAACTAAATCTGTTGCTTGTCCTTTGGGATGAAAATGAGCAATCATCTTCTTCACGTGAAAGATACAGCAGTTCAGGCATAGAAGTGTTACCTTCATCTTCTTCTTTACCTGAAGAAAAACCAGCCTCCTCATCAAGCGAGGAGGAAATTTCCTCTTCAAGCGAAGGAGTTCCCCCGTCTTCTTCAAGCGGAGAAATTCCGCCGTCTTCTTCTTCAAGCAAAGAAGAGCAAGCTCCCAGTTCAAGTTCAAGAGGGCCTAGGTCCAGTTCTTCCAAAGGGTATTTGAATTACCCGGACTTGGAAGAAGGCGCGCCCGGTGTTAAAGTGGGTTGGGCAACCCGCTATTGGGACGGTTGCAAACCTCATTGCTCCCGCCCGGAGCATGTTGAAGATACTCAACCTTGGGCTATTTGCAGAAATTGCGATAAAAACAATAACGAGATGCCTGCCTATTACCTGCATCCTGAAGCAAGCGATTATTGGCCGGGGATGTATTTGGGAACGCCGAGCGGTTGCGACCCGCACGATATGGATATGTGGGCGAAAGCTCCGGCTTACAACGGCAGTGCGGCTTATACTTGCTGGGATATGGTTCCTCACGTGATAAACGACACTTTGGCTTATGCATTCGCAGCTACTTCCATAGAAGAAAGTCATTGCGGAAAATGTTTCCAACTGCAATTTGACGGAGGCGATTATTTTAATCCGGGCAGGTCAAGAGATACTCACCGGGCGCTTAAAGGAAAAACCTTGGTAGTCATGTCCAGCAATGTTGGCGGCGATGTTGCCAAGGGTCAGTTTGACATTATGATTCCGGCGGGCGGCTTGGGCGCCTTCAATGGTTTTTCCTCGCAAATCGGCGTAGCTGAAGATGATTTAGGAAAGAGAATGGGGGGCTTGCTAAGCACTTGCATTTCCAGCGTGGACTATTTCAAAACTTCTATGGAAGAACTTCAAGAATGTGTAAGGAAAAAATGCCATAGCGTTTTTGACAGTAAGGCAAAAGACCTTTTAAATGGCTGCCTGTTTATAGCGGATTGGTATATGGCGGCGGATAATCCAACTCATGTTTATAAAGAGATAGAATGCCCGCAATATCTGGTAGATAAATACAGGTCTAAAATTCATACGGAAAAACCACCACCTCTGTGGTAAGGAAATATATGAGACGTCTGCTTACTGCGTTTATATTTGTGTCGCTATTCTCCGGAGCCGCTTTTGGCGATGCGGCTTTGGAGTTGAGTGCGGGCCTTTCTTCGCCGAACAAGGGGCTTGTGGGTGTTAAGTTCTCGCCAATGCCTTGGTCTTATGGTTTTATTTTAGGTTCATTCTCAAACTACTCCGATTTTGGCGTTGCAGGTTCCTATCATTTTTCTGGATACAGAGGATTTTATGTTTTCTCAAGCCATCATTGGTTGAGTTCCGATAAGGGCTATGTTAAAAACGTCTGGGAAATTGATACCGGAGGGGGTTATCAGTATGTTTGGAGAAGAGTTCTTTTGATTTATGCGGAAATTGGCATTCCCGTTTACATCGGTGGCGGAAAAGTATATCGTTATTATGAAGCCGGAAACCCATACAATAGAGTTTCCGGCGGAGATATGGTGTTAGTCTCATTCAGAACCGGCATTGGCATCGGTTATATATTTGCATTGTGGTAGTTATTTTCTATTTTTTGCATTATGACGGAACTCTCCATGCCAGAAGCCATCGTTGCCTGTGTTGCAATGATATGTATCACCGTTTTTCTCACCACTGTTACCATCAAAGGGATGGATTCTTGGCATAAAAATAAAGAATGAAAAAAATTCTGTTTATCCTTTGCGTATTGCTGTTCTTCGTTTCTTGCAAAAAGGAACAGGAGACAGGCAAGCTGAAGGTAGTAGTTACAGTTTTCCCTCTTTACGATTTTGCAAGGGAAATAGGCGGTGACCGAGTGAGCATAAAAATGCTTGTTCCGCTTGGAGCAGGCGGTCATTCTTACGAGCCAAGCCCGCAGGATATTATTGCCGTTCAAAACGCCGATGTATTTCTATTCATAGGCGGGGAATCGGACGAATGGGTGAGGAAAATTTCAGGTTCTGCGGGCACCCGATTTATGGAAGACGAAGAGCACGAGGGACACGAGGAACACGAAGAGGAATACGATGAGCATATTTGGACCAATCCGAAAAATGCGATGGCTATGGCAAAAAAGATTGCGGAGGTTTTCAGCGAGAAAGATACTTTGAACAGAGATTTTTACAAGAAAAAAAGCACCGAGTTCGTAGCAAGCTTAACCGCTCTGGATTCGTCGTTTGCGGCCATTGTTCAAAATGCAAAACGCAAAACCGTAATTTTTGGCGACCGTTTTCCTTTTAAACACTTTGCGGAAGAATACGGCTTGGAGTATCACGCCGCATTTCCGGGCTGCTCGCATGAAATTGAGCCTAGCGCGGCTGCAATTGCTTTTTTGATAGACAAGGTAAAAGCGGAAGAAATTCCCGTTGTTTTTCACATTGAACTTTCAAATGAAAACATAGCGAGCACAGTAGCAGAGGCGACCGGTGCAAAAAGAATGCTGCTGCATTCCGTTCACAACATAAGCCAAACGGATTTTGAAGCGGGGGAGAGCTATTTGAGTTTGATGAAAAAGAATGCGGAGGCGTTGGGAGAGGCGTTGAGATAGGAATTATTGCGACAGTAAATAAGCCTTTACAAATGCTTTTATATCTCCATTCAAAACAGTTTCCGTGTTTGAGGTTTCATAGCCTGTGCGGGTGTCCTTAACACGGCGGTCGTCCAGCACGTAGGAGCGGATTTGGCTGCCCCATTCTATTTTGCGCTTTTCCGCAGCACGTTCGTTTCGCTTTGCTTCCTCTTCTTCCTTGTAATATTGAACAAGCTCGGCACGGAGCATTTTCATCGCAGTGTCGCGGTTTTGAATCTGGCTGCGTTCCGTTTGGCAACTCACCACTGTGCCTGTTGGAATATGGGTTATGCGCACGGCGGAATCGGTTTTGTTTATGTATTGTCCGCCCGCTCCGCTTGCCCGGTAAGTATCCACTCGCAAATCTGCGGGGTTGATTTCCACCTCTGCATCCTCGTAAATCGGGGTCATGTAAACAGCGGCAAAACTTGTGTGGCGGCGGGCGTTTGCATCAAAGGGGCTAATGCGAACAAGGCGGTGAACCCCTATCTCCGAACGTAACATTCCATAGCTGTAAGGTTCCGGCAATTCCAGGGTGCAGCCCTTTATGCCGGCGGTATCGCCCTCTTGAATGTCCAAAACCTTGAATGATATGCCTTCTCGTTCAAAATACATGGTGTACATTCTTAGCAGCATTTGGGTCCAGTCTTGGGATTCGGTGCCGCCCGCTCCGGAGTTTATGAAGAACAGGGCAGGAGCCGCATCATCGGGGCCGTTCAGCATTTTTCTAAGCTCCATTTCGGAAATTTTTGCATCCAGCGCAGCAACATCTTTTTCTATGCTGGCCGAAAGTTCGTGGTCGTCTTCGTCTTTTGAAAGCTCGTATAGCTCGCCCAAATCGTCGCACTGTTTTGAAACGCTTTCCCAGTTTGAAATCAAGTCCCGTATGGAAGCCGCTCTTTTCAGCAACGCCTGTGCTTTATCGGCATCGCTCCACAAATCCGGGTTGCCAGTTTGTTTTTCCAAGACGGCAAGTTCTTCCGTTTTAACGTCAAGGTCAAAGATACCCCCTGAGCTTGTCTATTCGCTCACGGATTGAGATTAAGCCGGCATGTGTGGTGTTGGGCATAGGGAGGAATATAGCAAATTAAGACTCCGCAGCAATAGCATATTCTTCAGAACCGCAGGTGTTAAGCGAAGAAATTATCCGTTGTGGAGTTCCTGTACCTGAAGGTGAGGAAAAAGACCATTTACTGTTCCATGCACTATAGAAACATCCTCTTGGGATTTGCTAGGTTCAAGTATCGCTTTATCGTCAAGGACTTGCATAATATGCACCTCGCTTATACCTCTTTCCTGCATTCGCTCAAAAGCATGTTTCGTTATGTGCATAGATAATATAGCAAATTAACAACTACTGTTTCGCCGCTGGCATCTTAGACACTAGCGACAAGTTCACGTTTACGCCCTCTACCTGAAAATGCGGCACAACGGAAAGCGTGACCTTGAAAAAGCCGGGATTGTCGGGGTTTTCTGCAACTGTCACCTGCCCGTAACTCAATGGGTGCGTGGCTGCAAGCTCCGGCCCCGGATTCTCCATTTCGGTCACAAGACCCTTAATCCAGTTGTTAAGCTCCGCTTCCAAAACTCCTGCGCTCTTGCTGGCTCCTATGTTTTCTCTTTGCAAAACTTTCAAGTAATGAGCAAGCCTTGCGGTTAAGAATATATAGGGTAAGCGGGCGTTGACCCTTGAATTTGCGGTTGCCTGTGCATCATCGTATTCATCGGGCTTTTGGGTGGAGTTTGCCGAGAAAAAGCAGGCGTAGTCCCGGTTCTTGTAAAAACTCAGCGGAATAAATCCCTGCTTTGCAAATTCAAACTCCCGTGTTTCGGGAATCAAAATTTCCGTTGGGATTTTTGCCTGAGCACCCTTTCCCGCATTGAAAAAATGTATGGGTAAATCCTCCACCCTTCCGCCGCTCTCCGGTCCCCTGATTTGAACACACCAGCCGTTATCCTGGAAGGAACGCACCATGTTTGCGGCAAAGGCAAAGGCCGAGTTTCCCCATAAGTACTTTTCATGCTCCTCGCCGAGAACAGATTCCGTGTAGTTAAAGCCCCTTGAATTTTTGCTTTCCCCATAGGGATTTCTCAGCAAAAATCGGGGCAGCACTAAACCTACGTAGCGGGAATCATCGGTTTTGCGGAATGCTCGCCACTTTGTGTATTCCGCTCTTTCCATGTAGTTTTCCAAATCGTCTATTTTGGGCAAATCGCCGATATCGGATTTACCGAAAAATTTGGAGCCTGCGGAAGATATAAACAGGCAATGCGAAGCAGCGGAAACCGAAGATATATTTTGCAAAAGCGAAATATCATCGGCGGAGTTGTCAAATTCAAAATTCGCAATCATCGCCGCATAAGGCTCGCCACCCGGAGTATCGTATTCATCGCTGTAAATATGGCGGTAAAGCCCGCTCTGAATTATTTCCGGTGAGTCCTCAAAATCGTTTTTTATGGACTCCTTATTTGCGTTAAGCAGTTCTATTTTCACATTTTTTCTGAAATCGCTCCGCTGCACAAGAAAATGCAATGCCCGCCAAGAGGATTCCAGTTTCTGAAATTCCTCGCAGTGCATAATCGCATCCAACTGCTCGCTCACAATTTTGTCTATCCATGCTACCTGCGCATCTATAAAGGCTCGGTCTATTTTTTCCACGCTTGCGGAACTGTCCAGAACACTTTGCGCAAAAGCCATGATGCCGGAACTTATTCGCTCGCTTTGGCTGAATTTGTAAAGCGAAGCGGAATCGCTATATTCCGCAATGTCTATAAACTTGGATGGCACATCCAAATTTATTGTTTCGTAGATTGAGGTGAGGGGGGAATTTTCCATAGGTTCTCCTTAGGTTGTTAGCTCTTCCAAGAGCTGTTTGGTTGAATTTTTGTCTTTCAGAATGGTTTCCATCCTTTTTCTGAATTCTCTGTTGTCCAGCAAGTTTGAACCCAAATCCTTGATAAGATTGCGAACCGCCATCAAGCGATTCAAGTCCGGAACTTGCTTGACAATCTCCAT
>JAISSJ010000184.1 GCA_031273195.1 Candidatus Fibrimonas sp. | reverse complement strand
TGCTCCGAAAGATGTCAAGATTACCTGCGGCGGCATTTTTTGGAAACAGCGATATTTTTAGAGAATTTAAGGGAACGGTTACGGAAAACTATGTTCTTTGCGAACTGGTAAATAAAAGCGGCGAGGTTCCTTTTTACTGGAAATCGGGAAATACGGCAGAGGTGGATTTTGTCATTCAAAGCGGAATGGACATTGTACCTGTTGAGGTGAAGTCGTCCAATAATATAAGGGTGCGCTCACTTGCGGAATATTCAAAAAAGTATTCACCAAACAGGACAGTAATTACATCGTTAAAGAATACAGGCGGGAATTGCATTCCGTTGTATTTGTTGTGGAAAGGGGTGTGAAATTTATTCAGGACAATTTGTCAAGGCCAACGCCTCAATGGACAGCATATTGGATAATTCATACTCCCCTTTCCCTTTAAACACAATAGCGGCAAATTTAACATCGCCTCTGTTTACAAATCTTGGGTCTTTGCGGTATCTCGCAATCTGAATTTCCGCTTCATCAAATTTTGACTTTATCTCCACTTCCGTTGCTCCGGTTTTGGCGTACTTTATCTCAAAAACATATTCAAATTTTATGTCCAGTATAGCAGGGTGCTTTTGAAGGTAAATATCAGTGTAGCCTTCTGTAGTCTCGTCTTCCGAAACAGGCAAATACAAACGGCTGGTGAACAAGGTGGAAAGCATCATGACTTTTATATACTTTTCGTCAAAGTTCATCAAATCCCTGTTGGAGAGACGCTTTAAAAAATTCTCCGTGAAAAAATCCAAGTAAGGTTTTATGTTTCCTCTAAAAGCCATTTCCCTAAGAGTATTGGAAAGTTCCATGGTGCTTATTTGCATTTTCTCCAAATCCTGAACATAAGACACTAAATATTCCCAGTAAAGAGTTCTTATGGAATAATTGGGAATTTTCAAATAAGACAGCCCTTCTTTAACACCGCCATTGGTGAGCATACCCAAGTAAAACAAAAGCGAAATGAAATATTCATTGTCGTTCAGTTTTTCCAGTGAAAACTTTTCAATCACATTGCCAATAACACCGCCATCTCTTGTTATTTGCAACAGCTTTTCCCGGTTGCTTTCATTCTCCGCCAGGCGGCGCAGCCTTGCGTAATCGGTTTGGAGGTTGGTGTCTATTATTTGATTGGGTTGCCTGCCTAACTGCAAAACTTGATTGAACAGATAAAGAATCATTTGAGAGTTATAAACTTTATTTTCGCTGTATTCGCTGAACATATAGCCGTTATAATAGGATTCCATGTCAAATTTTATCAGGTTTTTATCAACGCCGGTTTCTTGCATCAGCAATTCAACCTCTTCTCTGGTGAAGCCCATCATCTCATTGTATTTTGGGAAAAGGCTGCAATCGGTTGCCATGTTGAAGCCGCTCGTTAAATCGTTGAGCATCATTGGGGTGATGCCCGTTATGAATATGCGTTTCACAACCGAGCTGGTGCCGGCTTTTAAGTTTTCATAAAAAGCGCGGACAATGCCCCCTCTTTTAACTTCGCCGGCGTAACTCTCTCCCATTGCTATAAGGTTGTTCGCAAAATGGTCGTATTCGTCTATTATTGCGAATATGGGAATGCCGGCATCAGAGGCTGCTTTATAAGCTATGTCCATAGCCCCTATGCCAAGGTTTGCTGCATAAGACTGCTCAATAAACTTATCCGAATTGCTAATCGCCTTTTTATAGCGTTCAAGAAATGCCTGAGCCAGAATTTGCACCCTGTTTGAAAAGGATTCCCTGAACCTTTCATGGCTATCCGTGTCTAAGCCGGAGAAATTAAACAGCATAACAGCGTATTTGCCCTGCTCCGGCGTTGGATTCTTGCCTATGTAAAGATTGCCAAAAATAGACTCAAACTTATCTTTTCTGCCCAAATCGTAATAATTTTCCAATACGGATAAAAACAGGCTTTTGCCGAATCTGCGTGGGCGGATGAAGAATTGGTAGGTGTTGTTTTCGTTCTCTAGCAACTCAACGTAGCGGGTTTTGTCAACATAAGCGTAGTTTCGCTCAATTAAATCGGCAAAGTTGGATTGTCCATAAGGAAGTTTTTTGGGCATAGAGGTAAGATAGAAACCTAGCCAGAGAAGAAATCCGGCGAAAATCACATTTTTTTAACCAATTGAGTGGAAAACTTTGCTTTTTTCCGCTTTTCTTAGATTTTTCTTAACAGAATTGTAAAAAAAATGTATATTTAAGAAAAGGAGATTATATGAAAAAATATAGTGTCCACTTTATATTTTTGATTCTGGCAGCAGGCCTTATCATTTTAGGAGCTTGCGGAAGCGGCTCAATTGTTGACCTCTCCGACAAAAATTCAGACGAATACCGAAAAATAGACGAAGCCAGATATAACCTCACCGATGAAGGCGGCTTGATAGAGCATTGCGGTGCCGGCAAAATCAGCGAATATTGCGAACAATTCAAAACATATTCCAGCGAAAAAGAAGAATCCAGCTCCTCCGAAGAAGAATCTTCCAGCTCCTCCGAAGGCGATGCATCCAGCTCCTCCGAAGAAGAACCGAGCAGTTCTGCAGCCGCCAGTTCCAGCTCTAGCCTTCCTTCCGGAAGCTATGATATTCCGCAATTTACCTGCTCTTGGAGCCCAAGCCCCGTAGAACCGGGCAGCAATGTGCAACTGAAAATTGAGTTCAATTCGCCAAACTCGGCTGCGGATGCGGACTGCAATAAAAAGGCATGGTTTGGAGTTAATAAGCCAAATTCGCTTGGTGGTCTGTCTGATAAATATGACACATCGTATTTTGAATTAAACAAGGATTACAAGACATCCGGTTCGGTACTCGGCACAACGGTGCAATGGCCAGCAAATGGCATTTTTAAGGGTGATCTGCCTATAGATGAAATTACTGCAAGCAAAAATGCTGCTAAAATTATTGGAAGCACGGTTACTTGTGAAAATGCCAGCCAAAACAAGTTCCGCAATTCTCGTAATCAAGATTGCAATCCTTTGCAGATAGGCTTCCCGCCCAGCAGCAGTTCTATAGCTCCGTCCAGCAGTTCAGCCGCACCCAGCAGCAGTTCCGTAGCTTCGTCCAGCAGCAGCAAGCCATCTAGCAGTTCCGTGACTTCGTCCAGCAGCAGCAAGCCATCTAGCAGTTCCGTGGCTCCCTCCAGCAGCAGTGCGAAGTCGTCTTCTTCCGCAGGTAGTGGAAAAAAATATTGCGATTGGGGTGTTTGTGAGAACGGAAATGGTTGGGATTGCAAGCCAGGTGGCTGTTATCTGATTGACAATCCCAATGATCCTAATCTTACTGAAGCAAAATGCAAAGAGGATTACGGCCAAGTAATTTCTTGTTGCCCTTCTAATCACAGACCTCCAAGCGCAGATTATCCAAGCTGCAATTAGGAAAAAAAGGAAAAATGCACTTTTTTAACATTTTTCCTTTCCTTTTTGCAAAAAAAAATGTATATTCTTAAAAAGGAGAATTATGTGAAAAAATATAGCTTATACTTTATGCTATTGCTTTTAGCGGCAAGTCTTATTGTTTTTGGGGCCTGCGGTAGTGGCCAAATTGTTGACCTTTCCAGAAATTCAGACGAATACAGAGAAGTATATGATGCCAGAAACAACCTCACTGATGAAGGCGGCTTGATAGAGCATTGCAGCGGCAAGAGCCAAGGCAAAGAGGAGTGCGAAGAATTTCACAAGGTTTATTATTCCAGTTCAGAGATGGAATCCAGCTCCTCGGAAGAATTATCCAGTTCCTCCAGACAACCCGATAATATCTCCAGTTCAAGAATTAGCAGCAGCAACAGGCCGTCCAGCAGTTCAGTGGCTCCGGCTGCTCCATCCAGCAGCAGCGTAAGGCCGCCGTCCAGCAGCAGCGTAAGGCCGCCGTCTAGCAGCAGTGTAAGGCCGCCGTCCAGCAGCAGCGCAAGGCCGCCGTCTAGCAGCAGCGCAAGGCCGCCGTCTAGCAGCAGTAGGCCACCTAGCAGCAACAGCCAAAACAGTTGTTTGAAACGTAATGTAAGTCCTTTGGATACCTATGGTTATGTACCCCCAAACCCAACAACTGCTTGTCTTGAAATCAGTGGAAAATGTTATAGATGCAAAACGGAGTGCAGCCAGCCATGGCTTTGGTTTAATCAACCTATAAGCAACGATTTTTTCCAGGAAATCACTTGCCCCTGATAGATATATGCAAAAAAGACCTAAAATATCACAAAAAAAGGTAAAATGTGCTTTTTAAGCGTTTTTCCTTTCTTTTTTTGCAAAAAAAAATATATATTTAAATAAATGTATCTAGCCTGAGAGGGTTTTATGAGAAAATTTAATCTTTATTTTGCTTTCTTGGCAATAGCCGTTGTTTTTGCTATTTTGGTAGCTTGCGGGGCCGGTGAGATTATTGACATTTCCGACCCGACTTCGCCGGAATACAAGAGCATTAACGATGCCAAGGTGAACCTCACCGATGATGGAGGTTTGATAGAGCATTGCAGCGGCAGAAGCCAAGACAAAGAGGAATGCGATGAATTCAATAGCTGGGATAACTATTCCAGTTGGGAAGAGGAATCCAGTTCTTCTTCGGAGGAATGGCACGGCGGTGAAGAATCCAGTTCTTCTTCAGAGTCGTACACCCCTACTCCATCTTCCGCCGCTCCAACTCCCAGCAGTTCAAGTGCGCCATCTACAACACCTAGCAGTTCAAGCACCCCTCCTCCGGCTCCTAGCAGCGCAAGCTGCACAGGCGGCAATTGCTATCAAATTCCGGCATTCACTTGTTCTTGGACTCCCGGCACTGTTGTGAGCGGTGATAATGCGCAGGTAAAAATCAATTATACAGGCTCGGCGCCTCCGGAAGGCGAGTGTTCGCAAAAGGCGTGGGCTGTGGTTAAAAATGCAATGGGTGCGGTTATCCAAACTTCTTCTGCGCCTGTCGCTCTTGGGACGGATGTGCAAACTTCAGGTACATTGCAAGGCAACCCCAGCGGTACTTTCACATGGCCAACCAGCGGTTCTGTTACGGACATTAAAGGCACGGTCACTTGTTCTGGCGGGGGCAAAGAAGCTAACTCAAAGGATGAGACTTGCACATTGAGCATTACGGCCCCGCCAAAGCCAACTAAAAGCGGTTCTATTTCCTTCTCAAACCTTGATTACTCTACCGGTGGCAAATATTTCTATATCGGAACAACCCCAGAGGTTACTAACAATGTAACGGTAAGCAATAACGGTGCTTCACCTGACCCGAGGTGCGGAGAAGTTACAACATCTGCTATACCCAGCACGAATGCTGCGGGAGATATTAAGGTTTATGCTCTTGCAACATGCCGCGGCTCTGAATATAAATTGGATTCTGCCGTGGCGGCAGTTGTTCCTGACCCGGTTTTGGGTGCATGTTCATGGAACAAAGATATTTTGGCAAAAGGAGAAACCGCTACTCCAACGGCTACCCTTTCCAATAGCTATGGACGTTGCGGCGCAGGTAACGGTGTGGTTACATTCTCCGGCGGCTTCCCAAGAGACTTGACAGAATCAGATGTTGGCACCATAAGCAATGTGGTAGCAACCGCAAGTTGCAGCAGTGGAGATGTAACGCAAAATTGCCCGGCTTTAGAGGTAAAAAGCGCGATTTATGTTATAAGTAAACAAGATACTATGATAACTATACCGAATGAGTCTATAGTTATTGAGATGAATTTGCCTTCCGGCTGGAAACCGAGTGGCACAGCCACATTCGCCTGTCAAGTTGATAGAAATGGCGGCAGTGGTTCGGTTTCAGGCACTATAGGCTCGGGAGCATCTGCCGTTACAATTACTGGTTCAGATTATAAAGATGTGCAAATTCCACTTGCTTGGACAACAGGTAAATATTCCTTGCAGGTTAATATAACATGTAGCAATTCCTGTAAGTGCAAAGTTGGTTGGTAATTTAGCGCAAAATACAGGATAGAGATTCCCCTCCCGAAAGCGAGGGGGATTTTTTTATAAAAGTGTCAACATATGTTTGCAAAATGATGGGTGTTTACGCTCTTTTTGAAAATATTTGTTATATTTATTTTGTATCTTTAACATAGAGGTTTTTTTATGGAGAGCATTGTGGATATAGTATTCAATGCGGAAAATGTGCGGATGCTGGTGCTGCTGGCGTTTGGTTTTTGCGGTTACGTGATGCTGAAAACATCGCTTGGAAAGAAAATGGACGGCCTAGAATCATCCTTGCTAAAAGCAATGGACGAGAAGATTGCCAATTTCCACATCCAACTAAAAGCAAACGATTTCAAGCACCTGAACGACACCATTGAGGCGTTGACTTTTATATTGGAAAAGAATAAATTTCTTACGATAGAAGACAAAGAATACATTGACGGCAGGCTGGATAAGTAAGGCCGAGGGTTGCTACCATCTGCCCAAATTATTTTTTGCCGGGGCGGCAACCTCCAGCCTGTTTTTGTCTTCCACCATCTTTATTACATACATTCCGTTTTCAAGTGCCAATTCTTTGGCATCTTCGTCTATGGTTATTCCTGCGACTGCGGCGTAAAGAACTTTGCCCTTTAAGCCGGTTATGCTCTCATGTTTGCGCAGCAATTTCAATCTTTCCAAATGTCTGTTTACCCATTTCACGCTTAAATCCGTTTTTATTTCCACGGCCATTGTTTCTTCGCCATTCTCAAGCAGCAAGTCTATTTCGGTCAAAGTTCTTTTGTTTTCCCTGTTTATAATTTTATTGGGTCCTATTTTCGTGAAATTGTGCCCATAAATATTCATTTTTTCGCATATTCCTGGAACGAGTATCAATTCAACCACTTCGCCCAAGCTGCCACCCAAATAGCCAATTTGCTTATTTGTCAGCTCTATTCTTTCCGAAAGTCTTTGTATACGCTTGTCGGTTTCCTTCATTTGCAGAGAGGTTTCCTGGAGCGTTGCCCATACTTTTTCAAAACTTGGCGCTTCTTTTTTAGACATAAATACTCCTTGTTATACTCACTAGTAAATATAACAAATATTTTCAAAAAAAGCGTAAATACCCCGCATTTTGCAAACATATGTTTACACTTTTATAAAAAAAATACCCCCTCGCTTTCGGGAGGGGGCAGCGGTTTTAAGGTCAGGCAAATTTTATCATCTCAAAATTACCAATTAGTACATCCGAATTCACCAATTGTTTTACTAAATACAATTTGATCGCCAACTTTCGGCTTGGGGCTAACAGTCAAATTAGAACAATTTCCATTAGCATCGG
This sequence comes from Candidatus Fibrimonas sp., assembly GCA_031273195.1. Lineage (GTDB taxonomy): Bacteria > Fibrobacterota > Fibrobacteria > Fibrobacterales > Fibrobacteraceae > Fibrimonas. Next base: position 5,548 of record JAISSJ010000184.1, on the reverse strand, counting down.
TGCAAGTTACAGCGGCATTTGAACCAACTTTAACTGAGCATTTATCTCCCAGACTGTTCCAAGGACAACTGAATTTTACATTCATGCAAGTTGAGGCTAGAGAAGTAACTGTATAGGTTACACCATACTCAAAAGCGCTAATGGGTGTACCTCCTGCATTATCACTATAACTACCAATGTCTAGCACATATTCAGGCTTTTTTGGATCCCATACGGTTATGGGGCTACAAGGCAACGGAGTTACGTTTGTTGTGCCGCAAACTGCAGTAATGGTTATTCCAGTCATTTCCTGCCCATCATGGTCAAATGCATCCACAGCTAATCCAGCAGATACAAGACTTTTTATTGCTCCATTTACCGCAAAAGAAGGACCTGTGCAACTGCGACCATACAAGTCAGATATTGTTGGAACAGGAGCTTTTATAGTGGCTGTGCTTCCGCCATTGAATTTATTGTCTCTAGCATCCCACGTACACGCTCCGCTTATGCTCGGATTAGGGATAACTGCCGCCACGGCAGTTATCCCTGATCACCTATTTCTGTTAACGAGCTTGCAGAATAAGCTCGCCTGTTTTTTTATATATTATCAACCGGAGAAGGGGTTATGGAAAAAGATATAACACTGGACGAGGATTTGATGAAGGTCGTGCAGGAAGGGGAACTTCCTTTGATAGGGTTCCAAAGCGTTATCATGGGAGTAGATCATGCTGTCAAGCAGGGCAGCATGACCAAGAAACGTCTTGCAATCATAGAAAAGCTTCTGCGGCCATACGCTAATATCAACGGGCTGAGGGCCGCGCTCAAACGGCACAGGAATGATGTACCGCAGCACTTTGTGGAGAGCTTCAGCCATATGCTAGACAAAACACGGGGGAACGACCCCGATATAACGGAGCTTATGTACAAATTTTACTTCGAAATCGTATATTCGGTGTACTACGGCGAAACGCTAGTTATACACTATGAGGAAATAATCAAAAAAATAACGGAAATGGCAACCGCCGTGAACAAGGTATATAACCGGGAAAAAGCTTTCAGGAAATGGGAAGAGAAGCTACAAGCTCAACTTCCTTTGGAATTCCAACAGATAGGTTTTCACTTCCCTTCTCCGTGACCAGCAAATCATCCTCTATGCGAATGCCTATGTGCTCGCTGTAAAGAATTCCGTCTATTTCAAGCTCAAAATGCCCGTAAAGCCCCGGCTCGTTTGAAATGAGCATTCCCGGCTTTAACGGCTTTTTAAGATAGTCCTTGTTTTGTGCGCCCTCGTGCACAATATCCCCGATTAAATGGCTAATGCCGTGCGGCTTTTTGATGTAACTGCGCTTCATCTTTCCGCCGCGCCTGGTAAAACGCTCATTTAAAATTTTCTCCAAAAAAGACCACGCCTTTTCACCTATGCTTTTTAAAGTCAAACCGGCCCTCACATTCTTTTCGTGGAATTTTTGCGTATCCAAAACAATATTGTAAAGCAGCTTTTGCAAAGGATTAAACCTTCCGCTCGCAGGAATGGTGCGGGAAATATCACAGCAAACCGCATTATAGCGGCAACCGAAATCCAAAAGAATCAAATTTCCCTTTTCAATAAGGCAATCCTTTTTTACATAGTGAAGAGTACACGCATTTTTGCCGGCAGCCACAATGCTGGGAAATGCAAGCCCCGTACTCGTTTGGCGCAGCATAAAACATTCAAGGTCGGCAGACAAAACACGCTCGTTCTTATAAGCGGAAATATGCGGCAAAATTTTTAGAAAGGCATCCTTTGCAATTTCCTGTGCCTTTTTTGCAAGGGCAATTCTCTCCGGCTCTAAAACCACCCTTTGCTCAAGGTGAATTTTAGAGACATCTTTTACATCTAGTTTATAATACAGCAATTTGCGGCGTATGGCTTCGTTAGAGAAAATATGTTTTTTTTTCAAATTCGCAATCCGTTTTTTAAACCATGAATTGAATTTTTTTATCGGAAAAACAGTCTCAAAACCGATAAGCTCCTTTATGTGCGCTTCCGGCAGCCCAAGCCTTATCCCGTTCCAAAATTCCTTTTTCCTGTTTTTCTCCGGCAAAAACAAAATTTCTCTTTCGCTTTGATTTTCTGCCAAAGGGTCCAGTACCAAAATAGCCCCGCTTTGGTTTATGCCTGTCAAATATAAGAATTCGGGATTCTGGCAAATTCTCTTTGAACTCTCATTTTTAACGGAAGCATAAACGCACAGGGAATTCAATTTTTTTAAATGCTCCTGCCTGCGCCTTGCGTAAAATACGGGAGCTTCGTTTCCCAAGCCCTCGGAGAGAAACACTTGGGAATACGTTTCAAAAAATTCCATTGCGAAAATTTAGAAATTTTCTACATTAATTCCATGCATTTCCGCACTTTAGCGCAGTTTTTAACAGAAGAGTCAATAGAGGGGTTTAATTCTTTAAGTTTTCCCGAAAACGGAGTTAGGCATTGCGGCGGCTTTGGCATTCCGGCACAAGCCGTGTGGGCTGCTATGGAATTTTTGAAAAAATCAAAACCTATTTTGATAATAGCAAAAGAACAAAAATCCATAGACCTATGGCTTGAAAATTTATCCGAGCAGATTGAAGAATTTGATTTGCTCTCCTTGCCCCTTGCAAAAGACGAAGGCAAAGCGAAAGTATTCAGCGGAATTCTGGAAGAAAGGCTGAGATTTATTCAAAACGCAAAATCCGTTAAAATAGTTGTTGCAAGCGCAGAAGCCCTGCAAACAAGGCTGCCTTCCGCAAAAACACTGAAAGCAAAAACCTTAAACCTAAAAACCGGCGAGCCTTTAGACGAAGACAATCTAAAGGAAATTTTTATATCAAGAGGATTCAAGGAACAGCAAGTTGTGGAAAGCGTTGGCGATTTCTCCATGAGAGGCTGCATTGTGGATATAAACCCCCTTTTGTGCGAACGTCCCATTCGCCTGGAATTTTGGGGAAACACTTTGGAATCCATAAGAACCTTTGACATCTTTACGCAGAGGTCTTTAGACAGTTTGGAGAGCATTGACATTTTTCCCATGAGTTTAAACGATGAATGCGACAGTTCCGCATTTGATTTCTTATCGGATTACTCAATAATAACAGACGATTACTACAGTTTGCCGCTGGATTTTCCGGAACAGCTTACAAAGCACCCAATTATAGATTTCTCACCCCACTCCCCCCACCCCCCAGCAGTCTCCCCGCAACTCCGCTCAAACTCCGGATTCAGCGGCATGGAAAAGGAAATTGCGGAATACAGCGAAAAAGGCGGCGAGGTTTACTTGGTAGCTCCAACACAGGGGCAGGCATTGAGGCTTTACCACCTGTCGCAAGAAAGCGCCGTTAAGGAAATTCTGGTCGGGCATATTTCAGAGGGTTTTTGGTTCAGCGATAATTCCCTCGCCTTGCTTTCCGACCACCAGATTTTCAACAGATTCGGGCACCTGATAAAAAAGAAACAGAAATCGTCCAGCTTGCACAATGCGGTTTTTGCCGATTCCCTGATGAGCGGGGATTTTGTTGTTCACGAAGATTGCGGAATAGGAAAATACTTGGGCCTTTCCCGCATTGAGGCCCAGGGCGCCCTTGTAGATTGCGTTGTGATTGAGTATGCGAGCAGGGCCAGGCTCACATTTCCGGTTGGCGATTTGCACAAGCTGGAAAAGCTGGTGAGGAACGAAGAAGATGCCCCGCCTGCTCTCAACAGGCTCGGCACAAAGAATTGGGAACACGCCAAGGAAAGGGCAAAAAAACGCATTGCGCAGGTTGCAAAAGCGCTCATTGATCTATATGCGAAAAGGGAATTGATTCAAGGCTTTGCCTTTCCGCAGGATTCAAATTTGCAAGATGAATTTGAGAACGATTTTCCATTCCCCCCTACCCCCGACCAGATTCGCAGCGCAAAGGAAATCAAAGAGGATATGGAAAAACAGAAACCTATGGACAGGCTTTTGTGCGGAGATGTTGGCTTTGGAAAAACGGAAGTGGCCATGCGCGCCATGTTCAAGTGCATAAGCGCGAAAAAGCAGGTTGCCGTTTTGGTTCCCACAACCGTGCTAGCCGCCCAGCATTTCCAGTCTTTTACCGAGAGGTTTGCTGACTGGCCTGTGAATATAGCCCTTGTAAACCGCTATAAAACGAATATGGAAAAAAAGGGGGTCTATAAGGGGCTTGAAGAAGGCACAATTGATTTGGTGGTTGGCACCCACGCCCTGCTTATGGATAGCATAAAATTCAAGGACATAGGTTTGCTCATCATTGACGAGGAACAGAAGTTCGGCGTTAAGCAAAAGGAGAGGCTTAGGGAAATGAGGCTTTCCCTGGACACCCTTGCCATGAGCGCAACCCCCATTCCCAGAACCTTGCAGCTTTCAATGACTGGGGTAAGGGACATCTCTTTTCTCAACACCCCGCCGCTAAACCGCTTGCCTGTTGAAACAAAAATCATGGAAAGGGACGACAAAATCTTGGCTGCCGCCGTAAAAGACGAAATAGACAGGGGCGGGCAGGTTTTTGTGGTGAACGACCGTGTTCAAAACATTGAAAAACTGGCGGTAGAGGTGGAAAACTGGGTGCCAGACATAAGGGTAGCGGTTGCTCACGCCCAACTGCCCGATAGCGACCTTGAAAAAACCATGTCCGCTTTTATAAACAAGGAATTTGATGTTTTGGTTTGCACCGTTTTAATAGAATCCGGGCTTGACGTTCCGAATGCAAATACCATTATAATAATGAACGCCCAGCAATTAGGCGTTGGGCAGTTGTACCAGTTGCGGGGCAGGGTAGGGAGGTCTGCGGTTCAGGCTTGGGCTTATTTGGTGACCCCTGAAGGAGGAGTTGGGGTGTCTAAAGCTGCGCAGAAAAGGCTTGCAGCTATGGAGCGTTTTACGGACTTGGGTTCCGGGTACCAGGTTGCCATACGGGATTTGGAAATTCGCGGGGCAGGAAACTTGCTGGGAATGGAGCAGCACGGATTTATAGAGGAAATAGGTTTTGAAACTTATGTGAGAATGATAAAGGAGGCGGTTGAGGAGTTGCAGGGAACCAAGATTGATACTCCGGTTAAGCCTCGCATGGAGTTGCGTGTTGACGCTTATTTGCCAGAACAGTGGATAAAAGACGGATTGGCCCGAATTTCCATTTACCAGCGCATTGCCCGCATTGAGACAAGCGAAGAGATAGCCTCCCTTTCGGAGGAGCTAAGGGACAGGTTTGGGCCTGTTCCCAAGCCGGCTGAGATGCTTTTAGCATGTGCGGACATAGGAATTTTGGCAAGGAAGTTTTCCATTGCCGGGATAGCCCGCAAACAGGGGGTTGTTGTATTGACCTTTTCCGACAAAATAAACGCTCAATCGCAGGTACTTGCGGATTTATGCGAAAAAAACGACTTGCAACTGCGTTTTTTGGCAACCATACCTATACAAGTAATAATTGAAATCGGATTTTTAGGTGCAGAAATGGAAATTGAGGCATTGCAGAGGTTTTTTCGCCATTCCCCAAACGGCTAAATTCGGCCAAATTCGCATTTATTTTTTAAAATCTCACTTTTTCGTCATTTTTT
>JAISSJ010000087.1 GCA_031273195.1 Candidatus Fibrimonas sp. | reverse complement strand
GTATGCGCTGTTTGCCGGAGAATATGAAGCGTATGGGTATTTTGTTTCCATAAAACAAATCAGTCCTTTTTTCGGAATAAAGAACCTTCACCAAGGGCAGATGTTAAAATTACCGCTTTACCATCAGTTGAAGTAGATAAACCAAATACAAATGTTTTTTTACTTGTTTTTTTACTTGTACTTTTGCCGCTGTCGAGATAGGCATTATAGCGGCTATAGTCGACACTATATGTAATATAGTCGATAACAATAGCCAATTTATCAGAAGTAACTTCATATTTAAAAGTATTTCCTAATTCTTTTTTCCCGTTTTGTGTTCCTGTTTTATCGGAACTAAATACCCATGTAGAACCATCTTCTTCATCTACCCATGTACCTAATAACCATTGCTCATTATTGGGCTGCTCGTTACTAGGTTGTTCATTATTGGCTGCCTTAACCTGTTCGGAACAACCGATGAATGTTAATGCCATAGCAAGCACAAGGCCTGCCGCCAATGTTGGTTTTGTTGAAACCATTTTGTTCATAAAAGAACTCCTTTTCCCCACTTAGGTTCGCCATGCCAAAATCTGGGGACAGTTTGGGCAAGGTTCGCACCGTTATGGTGCGGTTCTTAACACTGTAGAGACGGATAATTATCCGTCTATACTCAATCCTGTAGACAACGAACAGAAAACAAGTAGGACTTACTGTCGTAGTGCCAGTCAATACCGCCGGTGCTTTCTTCGTCGGATTTCAGCTGAAAGTAGCCACCGTAGCCACCGTCCTCATGGGCACTCCACCAGTTACCGTAAAGACCGACATTTTCGAAACTACCACCCCAGTAGCTGCCACCGCCCGGCAAGGCTGAAAAATCAAATTCGTCTGTACCATTGCCGCCAGCAATCCAATCGCTTGTTGTCTTTAATTTGGCTCCTGCGTCTTCACCACCAACAGTTGTAATCAGCTCCATCCAATCTTCATAGCGTGGGATATGCCAGCCAGAAGGGCAAATACCCCTATGTTTTGTCTTTATTGGTGGATCATTGTAAAGGGGATTGCGATTTGATGAAAACGCCATAGTCGTTGACCAATCGTACAACCTACCGTATTTTGCACAATTGGCAGGATCGTCATTATAACATCTACTACCTTTTACATCGCAATTTAAATTTTCAGCCATCCAGATTTGCGTACCTATTGTTACGGTTCTAAACTCGGCACTGCAGGTGCTAACGCTACCATCATCATCTTTGGCTAGGGAGCAGGAAAAGGTTAATGCCATGGCAAGCACTAGGCCTGCCGTCAATATGAATTTTGAGACTGTTTTGCTCATAAAAAACTCCTTTTCCCCGTTCCAAGTGTTATCAGTACATTTTTCCTTTACGAAAATTGGGTGTCAATTTTGTGCAATTTTCATCGTTTGGCTGTTTTACCTCAATTCCAATAGAAGTACTATACGTAATAGTCCAATTGTTTCCTGCTTTACATTCGCCTAAATCTACATGGTTTTTTGCAGTCCAATAGGCATTGCCATTTTGAAGAATACCACATTCGTATGTGAAATAAGTTGTTTTGCCATTGCCTGGAGGCTCATAGCCAATTTGGTCGCAAGAACCCATTTTATCAACTTCCATTATATATGCCTGTTGAAGCTTTATCCAAGTTCCTGCCGCTTTTGACACCGCCTCCGCTTCTGACGCCATTTTTGCCATGGCTTCTGCTTCTGCCGCAGTTACTTTTACGTATGTTTCGTTTTTACCCTTACTATCAGTAAGGGTGAGCTTTTTACCCGATATTTCATAATCATAAGCCTCTGAGAAACCCAATGCAGTTGCAGTAACCACAAAACGTTTATTTTCTACCACCTTCCATGAGATAGCCATACCTTTGTTTCCTTTTTGGGCTACCCCAGTCCCGTCTTTGAATAATTCTAAAGACTCGGAGCCGTCTTCAAAAATCCATTTGCCTACAAATTTTGACGAGTCGTCGCCTGTGCAAGATAACATAAACATTATGGCAAGCACAAAGCCTACCGCCACTGTTGGTTTTGTTGAAACCATAAAAGAACTCCTTTCCCCGCTGTTCACCCTGCCAAACCTCTGGGGAAAAATCAAGACTTGGCTGGTTGCTTTATTCGCCATATCGGGATATAATATAGAAACTTTTTGCCATTTTGCCAAGTTAATGTACAAACCGAATTTTGCTCCCAGTATTTGTCTTTTCTATGCGTATTTGCTTGTCTATTCTCTCGGTCAATTCGGGAACATGGGAAATAATGCCTATAATGCGGTCTGCGCCTGCCATGTTGAAAAGGGTCTTGACGGCAAGGTCTAAGACCCCGGCATCCAAGCTGCCGAAACCCTCGTCTATAAACATCGCATCAAGGTGAATGCCACCGGCATTCTGCTGAACAATATCCGATAGTCCAAGCGCAAGGGAAAGCGAAGCCATAAAGGATTCACCCCCCGACAAGCTCTTAACCGGGCGTGATTTTCCGGTGTATAAATCCAAAACCTCAATTTCCAAACCACGGGACTTGCGCCCGTCCATGCTCTCCCTTGTGTGCAAAAGCTCATAGCGATTCTGGCTCATTATTTTAAGCCTTTGATTGGCGGCGTAAAGCACTCGTTCAAAATATGCGGTTTGCACATAAGTTTCAAAATTAAAACTGCCGTTTGCACTGTCCGATAGTTGCTTCACTGCGGCGTACTGTATATCAAGTTTATCTATTGAATCGGAGATTTTGCGAAGGTCGGCCAAGTCCTTAACGGTTTTTTCCAAGCGGCTTTTTATCTCATCGCGACTTTTGCGGCAGTCTGAAATATCCCTGTTTGCGGAAATTTCCCTGGCCTTTAATTTCTCCCAATCGGGCCTTTCCTTTGACTCTGTTTCACTTTCCAAACGCTTGATTTCATCGTTTAAACGTATGCCCTCATTCTCATAATCGTTCAGGCGTTTTGCCATTTCGCCAAGTTCCTTTTCGCTCACCAATGCGGCTTTATATGCCGCACCATCGGCAAAACAATTTTCTGCCAAAACCTTTTTGCACAAGGTCTGCGCATTTTTGAACAGCTCAAAAACCTCACGTTCTCTGCTTTCACGCTCGTTCACCAGCATCAATGCGGATTTATATGCACTCTCGGCTTCCGTTTCTATCTCCACCTTCAACATGGAAGCGGAGGTGGATAACTCTTCGCATTTCTTTCGCATTTTATTCGTTTTATTTTCCGCTTCTTTCAACTTCGCTTCGCTCACCTGCTCATCGCATAATTTTGCCGGTGCAGGGTGCTCGCAGGAACCGCAAACAGGGCATGGCTTTCCCGCAACCAGGCCCTTAGCGAGCAAGCCGGCTTGTCCCTGCAAAAAGGTCACATACATGGATTTATATTCAATGTCTGCAACTTTAAATTCTTCGCAGGATTTCTCAAGATTTTTTTGCAGTTCTTCAAGCCGCTTTAACTTGGCGTATATTTGAGAACCTTCCATTTGGGCTATTTGTGCTTTTCCGGTTGCACTCAAAATCTGCCTTGCCTTTTCCAAACTGCTTTTCGCCATTTCCGCATTTGACTTGGCTTTTAATAATTCCGCTTGGCTTTTTTTATGCTGCTCGTTTAAATCCAAAGCTTTGTCGGCAAAGGGCTTGACTTTGCGGAGTGCAAGTTCGCCTTGAGAACGTTTCTCTGCCAATGCTTTCATATCGGCAGCCCGCTTGGAGTGTTCACCCAAAGAGAGTTTTGCTTTGGCAAGGTTTTCAAACTTTCGCATCAACTCCTCCGCAACTGCTATTTCCGCAATCAAAGAAGCTTTGCTTTTTTCAAGCTCCTCAAGTTTTTTCTCCACTTGGGAAAATGCAAGTTTGTCTTCTTTTATCTGTGCTTCCCATGCGGTAAGTGCTTCTTTGCTTTTATGCCGCTCAACACCAAGTTTGCCGAAATCCCTTATGCAGAGTTCCCTTTGCTCCTTTAAATCCTTCTCCTTCTCTTTTAGTTTGTCTTGCAGTTTTTTATGAAACTCGGTGTTGAATATGCGGCGTAGTATTTCCACACGTTCTTTGGTTTCGCTGTGCAAAAAATGCAGAAAATCATTTTGGGCAATCATCACTATCTGTGCAAACTGCTTGTGATTAAGCCCGATAATTTCGGTAATTTTATTATTCACATTGCCGCTTCCGCTTGCAACATTGCCATCGGGCAAAGTCAGTGCCGCATCCGGGCTGCCGTTTTTTCTTATTACACGTTTTATATTGTATTTTTGCGCACCGGAGAGAAATTCAAGTTCAACAAAAGTCTTTGCTTTTTCATCGGCAAAATGGCTGCAAAGCATATGGTATTTATCTCTCGCCTGCCCGCTTGCTTCCCCGAACAGGGCAAAGGATATGGCATCAAAAATAGTAGTTTTGCCGGAACCCGTTTCCCCCGTGATAAGATACAGCCCTTTTGCGCCCAAGGCCGTAAAATCAAGCGTTTCCACTCCGGCATAGGAACCGAATGCACTCATCGTGAGTTTAAGGGGCTTCATGCGTCTAAAACCTCCAGCAATTCCCTCACCACTTTTTCCTGCTCAGAAGTCATTGTTGCTCCCTGCATTTCCAAAAAGAACTCTTTGAATAAATCATAGGGAGATAGCGTTTCTATTTTTTTTGCATCTGCGTTGATTTCGGCAATATTAACACGGCTGCGTGAATTTTCAAAATCCAGATACATGGCATTGGGATAAACGCTACGCACCTGCCCAAGCGGGTCTATAATTTCCTCTTCGTCAGTCAATATAACCCGCAAATAATCATTTCTATCGGCAAGCAAAGCCGTTTCTTCGCTTGTCAAATCCTTAAGTTTGCCTTTAATTTCCCGCATATCATGCAAAGGCAGCAACTCACGCTTTTGAATTTCAAGATTTCCCTTTTCCCTTAGCTCCACCAAAATCAAAGATTTTTTCTGGCGGCACTCCGAAAATGAATATTTAAGCGGCGAACCTGCATAACGTATTTGCTCTGCGCCAACTGTCTGGCTTCCGTGCAAATGCCCAAGTGCTGCATAATCAAACTTCTCTATCAAATCATAATTTATAGCGTCTATACCGCCAACCGGACTTATCTCCGATTCCGAATGTTCCAAATTAAGCTCGGCTCCGGTAAAAAATTGATGTGCAACCAGCACATTGCGGGCGGAATAGTCTATATTCGCAGTTGCAAGTGCTGCGGCATACGCTTCCTCGTAGCTGTCCGGCTCCTGCAAATCCTTGAAAAAACTGCGAACCGACAGAGGTTTTATAAACGGCATCAGCCAAAAACAGATTTCTCCGTATTCATCTTGCAAAACAACTTTGTGCGGAGTGCCGTCAAAAGCTCCGCAAATGGAGATATTTTTATCCGCCAAAAGGCGGGCGGCATAATTCAAACGCTCAGGAGAATCGTGATTGCCGGATATTATCATCACCGCAATATTTTCTTCGGCCAGTTCGGTTAAAAAATCATCAAAGATACGCACAGCTTCAACGCTTGGCACGGCACGGTCGTATATATCGCCGGCAATTAAAATTGCGCTTGGCTTTTCCGTTTTTACACAGTCTATTATTTGAGAAAAAACGTGTCTTTGCTCATCCTGCAAAGAAAAACTGCCTAGGCTTTTGCCTATATGCAAATCCGATATATGTAAAATTTTCATTAGGGGTTAATGTAGAAACTTTTTAAAAAACTCCTTCATCACTCCGCAAACTTTGCGGAGTTCCTTTTCCGAAATTATATAAGGCGGCATTGTATAAACAACACGCAAAAACGGACGCAGCCACACGCCACGGGCAACGGCAAATTCCTGAATGCCCTTGTGAACTTCTTCCGTTTCGGTCTCTATAACCCCACATGCCCCAAACACACGTGTTTCCTTGACCCCGCTTGCCTCAAAACCCAAAAACTCCTCTTTTAAAATCTCATTTATGCGGGCAATTTTTTGCAGATAATTCTCACGCTCAAAAATTTTTATTGAGGCAAGCGCAACACTGCAAGCAAGCGCATTTCCCATAAATGTTGGGCCGTGCATAAAGGCTTTTTCGTAAGCATTGCCCAAAAAGGAATTGTAAACCTTATCCGTTGCAAGAGTTGCGCTTAACCCTAAATAACCGGCGGTCAAGCCCTTGCCCAAAACCATAATGTCTGGGATAACACCGGCTTGTTCGCAAGCGAACATCGTTCCTGTGCGCCCAAAGCCGGTCGCTACTTCGTCTGCTATTAGCAATACATTGTATTTATCGCAAAGCTCCCTCGCTCCGCTCAAAAATTCCGCAGGGTAAAAGTTAAAACCGCCCGCACCCTGCAAAAGCGGTTCGCAAGCAAAAGCCGCAATTTCCGCAGAATGCTCCTTGAACAGATTTTCCATTTTTTGCAAGGACGGTTCTATAAAAAATTGTTCGGGCAAATAGCCTTTGAATAAATGGTGCATACCCTCTTCGGGGTCTCCAAGCGACATTGCGCCGGTTGTGTCGCCGTGGTAACCTTTCAGCAAACAGGCAAATTTGTGTTTGTCCTTAACGCCTTGGTTTTTCCAAAACTGTACCGCCATTTTCATCGCGACTTCCACTCCAACCGAACCGGAGTCGGCAAAAAAAACATGGCCTAAACCTGTGAGCCTAACAAGCTCCTTTGCCAAATTTTCCGCAGGCTCGTGAGTTAAGCCGCCCAGCATTACATGCGAAAATTTTTGCATTTGTTCGGTGAGTGCGGCATTTATTTCCGGGTGGTTATAGCCGTGAATTGCGCACCACCAACTGGAAATGGAATCTATCAGTTCTTGGCCGTTCTCCAATTTGAGCATAACTCCGTTTGCGCTTTTAACACGCAGGGGAGGGGGCATGGTTTGCATTTGGGCGTATGGAAACCACAGATGTTCGCTAATCATCTCCACACCGTTGCCACAAACAGATTCCCGTCCCTGTCATCCTTGAATTCAATTTTTGGGTATGCCTTTATTGAACGCAATATGCCGCTGCCAAGACCTCTGTATGGCAAAATTTTTGCGGCAAAAGAGGCTATTACAGGATTGCGTATGTTTGAATTGCCAAACAAAATATTTTCAACGGTTAAACTGTTCGGCAAATGTCCCGGATTTATGATTTCTATCCTGTTGTCAAAAATCAAAATTCTAATCGGAGCATTTGTAAAATAATCCCTGTGAATAATTGCATTTACAACAAGCTCCTCAAAAACAATTTTTGGAATTTCCGGAACTCCGATGGAATTTACCGAGCGGCCGCCTTGAGAAGTTTTTGTGTTGTTTACTAAAAAAGAGAGCGCGCCATTGAACTGCTCTTCCAACCTTCCGGAAATATCCCTGCTATCCGAATAATCCGTTTCCGTTATATCTGTTCCGTTAAAAACTACAGCTTTAATTATAAAGCTCGGTAAGATAATCTGGGGCTGCTTGGAAAATAACAAAGCTCCGGCTAAATTCAGGTTTTCACCTTTTAATAAATTGATATTTTCCAAAAGTTTTTTAAACGGAATGCCCGAATCGCTCGGTGCGCTTCCGTATTGCTCGGTAAAAAAACTGCTGAAATAAAGAACATCTATGCTTTTTTCGCTCGTGGCCGGAATTAAGGTCTCGTCTGCGTGGATTGCCGCCGAACTCTGGACCAGTCTTAAAATTTCCTCTCTTGAACTGGCCGAGCGTTTGTCCGCACCGGTTTTTGTCCAAAAAATTCCGCTTTGGTCCGAATAAGGCTTGCTAATCCCTTGCGGAACGGTTATTACCAAGACCAAGCCGTTAGGGGTGGTTATGTTCTCCGTAATAGGGTTTATCGCAGGGCGAACATTTTGAGAGCAAACATTGGATATTAATTGATTTAGCCTTGAAATATCATTTAGATTTAAGCCGTTGATTTCACCGTTGTCTCTAACCCCGATAAAAATTTGCCCGCCGCTTCCGTTGCTGAATGCTACTATCTCTGCGGCCAGTTTGCTTGCGTTTATAAAGTTTTCCTTAAACTGATGTTTGGAATCCTCGCCGGATTTGATAATGGTTTCCAGTTCAGAAAGCTGCATAAAGGATAATATAGAAATCGCAGACAGAAGGAAGAAGAGGGATTCGAACCCTCGGTTCTTGCGAACAGCGGTTTTCGAGACCGCCCCGATCGACCACTCCGGCATTCTTCCAAAGAATGAAAAATATAGAAAAAAATATCTCTTTCCAGAAAAAAAATGTATATTATATAGTTATGAATAAAAAAAATCTCCTGCTCGCTTCCATTATCCTAAATGTTGGGCTTTTGGTTCTAATCTTTGTTGTAAAAGGCAATGTCTCTAAACAGGCTACTGAGCGTGTTAATAAAGAATTGAGGGCCATAAATTACGAAAGAGCGCAAATACAAGACAATATTAAAAACAATAATGTTTTATGGGTATTGATAGACAGCACATGGAAAAGCCCTGACAAATCCAGGGCTTTTGTCAAAAAACTTGCAGATTCTCAAAGATTGCCCCGCTGCAACGGCAAAGACTGCACCGGAAAAGAAGACGAGGCTCGTCTGAAAACCCTTATCAGCAGCAATGCTCAAGACCGCAGCATAACGGTTGGCTGGGGTAGCGGAAAAGACAAAATAAAGTACTCATTCAAGGTTATTTACGACCAAAAAGACAAATTTGTGGCCATAGACACAAATGATCTTTTGGGCAAGACCTCAAATGAAGATGTCGGAGCGGGTGAAGAAGCTGATGGCGAAGAGCCAGCGGCGGAGGCTACAGAGTAAGAGCTATGAAGATTAGCTTGAATTGGCTAAAAAGGTTCATTGAACTTAAAGCATCCGTAGAAGAAATTTCCTTAAAGCTCACGAGTCTGGGCTTTGAGATTGAAGGCATTGAGGAATTTGGAAAAACCTACAGCGGCTTGCTTGTAGCAGAGGTTCTGGAGTGCAACCCGCACCCCGACAGCGACCATTTGAGTTTAACAAAAGTTTTTGACGGCAAAGAGACGTTGCAGGTAGTATGCGGCGCGCCGAATGTCAAAGCGGGAATCAAAGCGGTTTTAGCTCCCATTGGGGTAGAGTTGCCGCTGCCGGATGGCAAAAGCCTGAAAATGAAAAAATCAAAAATCCGTGGCGTGGAAAGTTTTGGAATGCTCTGCGCCGAAGACGAAATAGGCCTATCTCAAAACCACGATGGAATTCTGATTTTGCCCCAAGACGCCCCCGTAGGCAAGCCCTTTGCCGATTTAGATTTTTACGACACAGTTTTTGGAATCAATCTAACCCCCAACCGTGCCGACGCCCTTTCACACCTAGGCATAGCAAGGGAATTGGCCGCGGCGTTTGGGGTAGAATTGAAAATGCCGGTGACAGCAATTGTAAGGGCGTTGCCTGCAACGCCCCTACAACCGTTGCCATCCATACAACAATTAACCATCACCGCCCCCGCCGCCTGCCCCCATTACGTTGGCCGGATAATAAACGATGTAAAAATCGCACCCAGCCCGGAATGGATGCAGAAATTGTTGAAAGCGGTTGGAATGAACCCCATAAACAACGTTGTTGATATTACGAATTTTGTTCTTATGGACATTGGCCAGCCGTTGCACAGTTTTGATTTGGGCAGGTTGAACGGCGGTGAAGTGAGAGTTCGCTTTGCGGAAGAAGGAGAAAAGTTCACAACCCTTGACCATAAGGAACATATTTTGCGAAGCACGGATTTAGCTATTTGCGATGGAAACCGCCCAGCCTGCCTTGCAGGTGTGATGGGCGGTTTGGAATCCGAAATCACGGAGCAAACAAAGGATGTATTTTTAGAAGCGGCATATTTCAATCCAACTGTTGTTCGCAAGCAATCCAAAAGGCTCGGCATTTCCAGCGATTCAAGCTATCGCTTTGAAAGAGGCGTGGATTTTGACTTGCAGAATTTTGCAAGCGATTATGCCTGTGCCTTGATAGCAGAGCTTGCGGATGGAAAAATTGCAGAGCAAAAATTGGAATTCATTTCGCAGGAAAATTTGCCAAAACGCCCCGCAGTGCCTTTGCGTGAGGAACGTATTGAAAAACTTTTGGGCTTAAAAATCCCGTTGGAACAGGCGAAAAAACTTCTTGCAAGCATCGGCATAAAAGAGACTGCGGAAAATTCGGGGCTTTACAGCATTCCCAGCTATCGTTTTGACCTAGAGCGAGAGGCGGATTTAATAGAGGAGGTTGCAAGGCTAATAGGCTACGACAAAATTCCCTACGATATTCCGAGCTTCAAAGCCGAGCCAAACGACCTGCCTTTGCAGGAAAGAATCAACAGAAAAATCCGCAGTTCCCTCTCTGCGCTCGGCTTGCACGAATGCCTTTCGCTTCGCTTCACAAGCAAAAGAAAAACGGAGTGGGTATTTGGGGCAAGCGAAAGCGATAAAAGGGCAAATCCCGCTGTGCTCCTGAACCCTTTGAGCGAGGAATTAGCTGTGCTTCCAACCAGTTTGCTTCCGAATTTGATTTTCAGCGCAGCGGAAAATGCAAAGCATCAAAAATCGGTTCGCCTTTTTGAGGTGTCAAAAGCGCAGTTTCCAACACCGGAAACCGCAAACGAAAGAGACCCCGGATTCAAGGAAATTCCGCTCTTGGCAATGGTTTACGCAGAACCAAAAGCGGAGTTTTTCGCTTTCAAGGGCTTGCTGAACGCATTTTTCAAAAGGCTGAGAATATCCGTGAATTTTGAAGCATCGGAAAATCCCGAAATGTTTTTGCATCCGGGGCGTTCCTGCGTTCTCAAGCTCGGCAAAAAAATCTTGGGTTCCTGCGGAGAGTTGCACCCTGCGGTTCAAGGCAGATTTGACTTGAAACTCAACACGTTTGTTTGCGAAATAGACTTATCCGTTTTGGAAACCGCATTTTTAGCACCCGTCTCATTCAAGGAATTTTCCAAGCAGATGATTATTGAGCGTGATGTTTCCATTGAGGCGGAAGAATCGGTTACCCATGCCGAACTGCTTTCAAAATTCAAGGGTTTCAATCCCAAGCACCTGGCCAGCATTGAGCTTTTGAGCATTTACCAAGGCGATAAAATTGCCGCAGGCAAAAAAAATCTGCTCTACCGTTTTTACTACCAAGCACCGGACCGCACCCTAACGGACGAGGAGATAAATGTTGTTCATACAAAATTTCGCGAGAAGATTGCAGGGACGGGGTTAGTGTTGAGGTAGCTGTACTATGTCTTTTCATACTCCCCTTTGCCTTTAAACACAATAGCGGCGAATTTAACATCGCTCCTATTAACAAATCTTTGGTCTTTGCGGTACTTCTCAATCTGAATTTCCGCCTCATCAAATTTTGACTTTATCTCCGACTCCGTTGCTCCGGTTTTGGCGTACTTTATCTCAAAAACATATTCAAATTTTATGTCCGGGATAGCAGGGTGCTTTTGAAGATAAATATCCGTGTAGCCCTCTGTGGTCTCGTCTTCAGAAACAGGCAAATACAAACGGCTGGTGAAAAGAGTGGAGAGCATCATAACCTTTATGTATTTCTCGTCAAAGTTCATCAAATCCCTGTTGGAGAGACGCTTTAAAAAATTCTCCGTGAAAAAGTCAAGATAGGGTTTTATGTTTCCTCTAAAAGCCATTTCCCTAAGCGTATTGGAAAGATCCACTGTGCTTATTTGCGTTTTCTCCAAATCCTGAACGTAGGCAACTATGTATTCCCAGTAAAGTGTTCTTATAGAATAATTGGGAATTTTCAAATACGACAGCCCTTCTTTAACCCCGCCATTGGTGAGCATTCCAAGGTAAAATAAAAGGGAAATAAAATATTCATTGTCGTTCAGTTTTTCCAACGAGAATTTCTCAATAACGTTGCCAATAACACCGCCATCCCTTGTTATTTGCAACAATTTTTCCCGGTTGCTTTCATTCTCCGCCAGGCGGCGCAACCTAGCGTAATCGGTTTGGAGATTGGTGTCTATTATTTGTTCCGGTTGTTCGCCTAACTGCAAAACTTGATTGAATAGATAAAGAATCATCTGAGAGTTATAGACTTTGTTCTTTGCATTTCTATGGAACACATAGCCGTTATAGTAGGATTCCATGTCAAATTTTATCAGGTTTTTATCAACCCCGGTTTCTTGCATCAGCAATTCAACCTCTTCTCTGGT
>JAISSJ010000051.1 GCA_031273195.1 Candidatus Fibrimonas sp. | reverse complement strand
ATTTCCGCATTTTGAAAGCAGTTCTGCTCCGGTTTTAAAGGGTTTTAAAGCGGGGCGGCCAAGAGGGTCGCAACCCAAGTCCCAAGGGCGGAGTTTTGAAAGGCCAAGTTTTTTTGCTCGCTGATTCAGAATTTCTTTTTGGAGCGGCAGAATTATTTTCTCTATGGATTCGTGAAAATTCTTGCAGTCCTGCGGGGTGTAGTCAAAGCGGTGTTTTGCCTTGAAAATGTATTCAAGATAATTTTCGTAGCCGGAGTTTTTTGCGATTTGAATTCTCAGGGAAAAAAGTTTGTCAAAGGCTGCATCTAAGGCATCGGAATCCTGCAAGCGACGCTCCGTCAGCAAACGCCACGCTTCTTCCCGCTCTTCCCTGCTTGGGGATTGCAGGTAAGGGCTCATCTGTTGCATGGTTTTTGTCTCGCCCTTGTACTGCACACTCATGGCACCTGTTATTTTCTGGTATTTTTGAATCTCCAAATTGGTTTGCGTTTCCAGCGGAATGTTCTCTTCCCTGAACAGTTCCAGATCTGTGCGTACCGCTCTGAACCAGTTTCCGTATTCGCTTTCCAAATCGCTTAGATTTTTATGCGCTATCAGTTTTTTCTGCAACTTCTCCGTCTCTTCAAAAATCACGGGATCTATGTTTGAGACAAAGAATTCATAAGCCTCTGCTGCCGCTTGGTTTTTGGTGTCGCAGGTCATAGCGACATAACGGCGGGAATTCTCTTCTGCGAGAACCGAAGACAGTTCGCTCCAGTCCAAAATCCATTTTTGCAATGCCTGTGCATCCGGAATTTCCCTTTGCTCCAGTTGTTTGAATAAATCTTTGGTGCCTTCCGCATTGTTTGCGGTGAAATCTGCGGGAACGAATTGGCGTTTGGTCATTTGCGTTCACGTAATTTCTGTGCCAAACTGCGCAAATCCACAATTTTTTCTTCCTTGTGCTGCAAAGCGGCCTTGTTTTCTATGGCTATTTTTCTATAAACCTCGTCTCTGTGAACAGTTATGCTTTTTGGAGCTTCTATGCCCACTTTTACAAGACCTTTGCCATCGGCGTCTGCTATTAGGATTTTTATGTTATCGCCGATTTGAATGCTTTCGCCAACCTTGCGGGAGAGTATTAGCATGTTTCCTCCTCTGCGAATATAGGTTCAGTATGGGAATATATTCCATCGTCCAGCAAAAGTTGAACAGCTTTGTAATCGTTCACATTGAACATCAGCGGCGAAGCCAGGTTTGCAGTTGATTGTTCGTAGTATTTATTCAGGGTGACTATTACCAAAATGCGCAAGTCTTCTTTTTTATTGATATTTAAAGCCTTCATGTGCTCCTTTGTCAACCGAGGCGCATAGTCGGGCCTAAAGAGCATTGGATTAACAACTATAAAGCGAACATCCGGGTCTTCTGTGCAAACCAGCCATTCAAGCGGAGCAAGCGTTTCGTCATATTCAAGACGAAACCTGCGAAGCCCCGGAAAGCCCGGAAACCCGGATTCAAAAATAAAACTTCTGTTTGGCTCCATGGGGGTAAGATAGAAAATCTACCACAACCACATCACCCTTGAACAGAAAGCATTTCTGCCAAAGAGCGAATATTCCACGCTAATAGCATAATGTGCCGCACTGTAGGATATTGCGGGAATCAGGGAATATTTCATTTTTGCGCCTTTTAAAAAATGCTTTTCTGTTTTGAAATGGTTTACGGTTGGGGTTGTGTCATTGACTGCGCTGCCATAGTCCGTGCCTTTCCAGGCCCATTCCTGCCCAAGCTGAAATTGAAAAGCCTCTTTGTGCTTTGCATAAACCAGCCAGTTTATAGTTTGGCTGTTGGGGCCGTTGGGTGCGCCGATTGGCTCGCCCAAGTGCGCAACTTGAGCGGTGTTGGGGTGAAAGTGGGAATACACGTATGGCTCAACCCTTGAGTATTCGGCTATGCTGCCCGCTTTGAAATCTCCGAAATTCCCGGCGTATGCGAGGCCCGCCATCCACGCCCATTTCGCCTCAATGTTATCGTTGCGGATTAAACTCGTGGGGCTTTCCATATCGTCCAGCAAAAACTCCGAGTAAATTCTAAAACCAAAGGGCAAACGCTGGCTGAAATCAAGGCTCAAAGCACCGTTGTTGGCATCTTCCGTGTAGTTTCCTTTTTCAATGAACAGGGGAACGATTGGCACAAAAAGCCAGGGCTTGTTCAGGTCGTAGAGAATGGTGAGTTCGTTTATGCCTATTTGGGTATTGGCAAAATTCAATTCATAGCGGTGCGCATAGAGATTTCTGCTTTTGAGGTTCTCTGTGCCCATGGAATTGCGGCCTATTCGCAAATCCCCGTAAAGACTGATAACCGTGAGGGGGCCTATATTTGTGGAAAAGGTCATTTGGTTAAAAGGAACCGCATTTTGGTTCAGCGAAAGGTTGCTGAAATACCCCGGCCCCCAGTGCGGAACGTCGCGGGCAAAGCTCAAATTTCCAAACCCCATGCGAATATTCAAATTCCCTCTATACCGAGAATAGCTAGAATACTCAACCTCGCCATCAATATCCTTATTCCCCTGATTTTCCAAAAATTCCCTGTCCCAAGACCTTGGAGGGTTTGCAGAATGCCTTTCGGTAAACATACGTGCATCCAGCCAAAAATCGATGGAATCCTTATACCCCCTTATAAACAACCCACCCTCATAACCCTGAATGGTATCCCCCAAATCCTTCCCGCCCCGCATATCAAAACCGAGCAACGGGCTAACGGCAAGCATAGCGGAATTATCAGAAGAAAACCAATACAGCAGGGGCTTACCTGCACGGAAATCCGAATTTATCTGCGGATAATAAAAAGATTGCGGCACGTCGCTGGCGGTTATATCGTGGTACCTGTAAAGAAGCGGCGAATAATCAAGGGTTCGCAGGGTATAGGGGCGGTCTGCATTGTAGGTAGGGTAGGTTTGCGCTATGGCTTCTGCGAAGCAGAAGGCGATTAAAAGGAAAATTTTTCGGGAATCCATCGGGAGGAAAATACAAAATTTTATAAATTAGGTTTTTATGAGCAAATCAAAAGATTTTCTATCGGCAGCGGCGTTTGCGGCTATGGCATTCCTGCTTTTTCTTGGCTGTGCCGTTAGCAAACCGGCAGAGCCTGAAGATGCAGAAGCATATTACTCCACAGGAGTTGATTATTATCTCAAACAAGATTACGACAAAGCGATTGAATATTTTGGAAAAGCCGTTGAATTAAGACCCGACTATTCAAATGCCTATTACAACATTGGAGTTTCTTACGGCAAAAAACAAGACTACGACAAAGCAATTGAAGCATACAAAAAATCCATTAAATTGAAGATTGACGAAGCGATTGCATATTACCAAATTGGGAATGTTCATACTGAAAAGCAAGAGCACGACAAAGCGACTGAAGCATACAAAAAAGCTATGGTATTGATATTTGAACAGGCAGATATATATTTCAATATAGGAACTGTTTATGATAAAAAAGAAGACTACGATAAAGCGATTGAAGCATATAAAGAAACCATAGGGATAAATCCTGATCATGCAAGCGCATATAACAATATGGGCGTTGCTTATAAGCAAAAACAAGACTACGGCAAAGCGATTGAGGCTTATGAAAAAGCTCTTGAGCTAAAACCGGACGTTGCAGGGATATATTTAAACACTGGAATTGCCTACGAAGAGCTAGGCGACGAAACCAAAGCGGCGGAATATAAAAGCAAAGCGGCAGAATTGGAGCTTGGGCAGTAATTTAATTTACTATTTTCTCCAAAACACTTTTCCACAGAGGTAATATGGCAGTATCATACAAAGAGCTTGGACTGGTAAACACCAGAGCCTTGTTCGCAGAGGCAATCAAGGGCGGCTATGCCATTCCGGCATACAATTTCAACAATATGGAACAAATGCAGGCCATAATACAGGCCTGCGTGGAAACCAGAAGCCCCGTTATTTTGCAGGTTTCCAGCGGCGCCCGCAAATATGCCAACCAAACACTCCT
>JAISSJ010000036.1 GCA_031273195.1 Candidatus Fibrimonas sp. | reverse complement strand
GCAATTCACCCGCTTGATAGCTGGTCAAAATACCGTGGCATAATAGACCCTGCGAAAACGGAGGAAGCCCACGGATTTTTGCGCAGAGGAAATGATGTAGGGCAAATGATGAAGGTGGTGGGCGAAGAAGGCACCTCAATGGATGACTTTGTCCTTTACCTTAAGGCCGAGTTTTTGGATTCGGTTTATCTGCAGCAAGATGCCTACAACAAAATAGACGAAGCCTGCCCGGGAGACCGCCAGGAATACGTATTCCAAAAAATTTATCAGATACTTAAAACCCCGGTGACCTTCAAGGACAAGGATACCGCTCGCACATTCTTTTTAAAGCTGACTCAAACGGCAAAGGATTGGAACCGGGTTGAATTCAAGTCCGGGGAATTTGCGGAGTTGGAAAAGAACATTCTAAAAGCCTTAGCGGAGGTAACGGTCCATGCATAAAGTTTATCACAAAATTGAGAGAATAGCCGGAAACGTAATTACAGTTGCCGCAGACGGCGTTAGCTACCACGAATTGGCGCAGGTGCAAAGCCCGCAGGGAACTTCTCTTGCGCAGGTTATCCGCATAGATAGCGGAATGATTGATTTGCAGGTTTTTACGGGCAGCCGAGGTGTTTCCACAGATTCGCAGGTGCGTTTTTTGGGCCGACCTATGCAGGTTCCGTTTAGCGATTCGCTGCTTGGGCGTGTGTTCTCCGGTGCCGGAGAGCCTAGGGACAAAGGTCCTTCCATAAATGAAAATATGGTGGATATAGGTGGCCCTTCCGTTAACCCTTCAAAGAGAATTGTTCCGAAAAACATGGTGCGCACCGGCATTCCCATGATTGATGTGTTCAATACACTGGTGGTTAGTCAGAAACTCCCCATTTTTTCAATAGCAGGCGAACCCTATAACGAACTTTTAGCTCGCATAGCTTTGCAAGCGGAGGTTGATGTTATAGTTTTGGGCGGCATGGGTTTAAAATACGATGACTATTTATTCTTCCGGGATTTTTTGGAAGAACACGGCGCATTGAGCCGCACGGTCTCCTTTATGCACACAGCGAGCGACCCAATAGTGGAATGTTTGCTTGTTCCGGATGCGGCTTTGGCGGTTGCGGAGCAGTTTGCAACTCAGGGCAAAAAGGTGCTGGTGCTTTTGACCGATATGACCAACTTTGCCGATGCCATGAAGGAAATTGCAATCACAATGGAGCAGGTGCCTTCTAACCGTGGTTATCCGGGCGATTTGTATTCCCAGCTTGCAAGCCGTTACGAAAAGGCGGTGGATTTTGAGGGTTCCGGTTCAATCACCATTTTGGCGGTTACCACAATGCCGGGCGATGATGTAACCCATCCGGTTCCCGATAACACGGGCTACATAACCGAGGGCCAGTTCTATTTGCGCAAGGGCAGGATTGAGCCATTTGGTTCGCTTTCCCGCTTAAAGCAGCAGGTTAACGGCGATACCCGTGAAGACCATCGCACCATAATGAACACCATGATTCAGCTTTACGCCAGCTATAAGGAGACTTTGGAAAAGCAATCCATGGGTTTCCGCATGGGCAACTGGGATGCGAAGCTGCTGAAATACGGGGTTCGTTTTGAAAAGGAAATGATGGATTTGTCCGGTAACATTTCTTTGGAAGCCACTGTGGACTTGGGCTGGAAAATGCTCGCCGATTGCTTTAACCCCGAAGAAACAGGCATTCCAAGCAAGCTGATTGCAAAGTTTTGGCCTAAGTAATACACTTATGCCCCACACTTTTCATGATTTTTTAAACATAATGCAAAAGCTCCGTTCCCAAGAGGGTTGCCCTTGGGACAGGGAGCAGAATTTCAACAGCCTTTTGCCTTATCTTTTGGAGGAATCCTACGAGTATATAGACGCTGTGCAGGGGGGGAATGCCAAACTTATGGCGGAGGAACTTGGGGACTTGCTGTTGCAGGTGGTTTTTCATGCGCAAATTGCAAAGGAAGAGGGGAAATTCACAATAGAAGATGTTATAAACGAAGTCTGCGAAAAGATGATTCGCCGCCACCCACACGTTTTCGGAAGCGAGAATTTGGGAACCTCAAAGGAAGTTCTTAAAAAATGGGAAGAGATTAAGGCTGCGGAAAAGGAGGGAAAGCCCCAATCCGCAATGGACAAGGTGCCACGCTCAATGGTAGCCCTCACCCGTGCCCAAGAGCTTTCCAGACGTGCAGCAAAGGTGGGCTTTGACTGGGACAATGCAAAACCCGTTTTGGAAAAAATCAAGGAAGAAGCAGGGGAGTTTGAGGCGGAGAAAGACGGCAGCTTGGAAGCGGAGGAGGAATTCGGCGATATTCTCTTCGCTTTGGTGAATTTAGCCCGCCACAAGGGAATAAACGCCGAAACCGCCCTAGCGAGGGCAAATGCCAAATTTGAAAAGAGATTCAGGCAAGTGGAAGTGATGGCCGGAGGCCGGCCACAGGATTTTACATTGGAGCAACTGGATGAGTTTTGGAATAAGGCAAAGCTTACGGCAACATAGCTACAATTTTCTGTGCTATGCCATCAATGACTTCCGGCGCAAGGACGTATTGCTTTTCTTGCACTAGCTTCTGAATGCGCTGAACGTTTTCGCTTCTGGTTTTTTCCCATTCGCTCTCATGAGAATCGGATTCCTCCAGAATTTTTTGAGCTAGGGGAGAAAAGGCTAAGGTGTACTCGGCATTCGTAGGCTTTGGTTTGCTGGGTTCCGGTTTAGTTGGCTTTTGAACATGGGTTTCCGGAGCTTCCGTTTGCTTTTTTTGGACAGAATGCTCCCACTCGCTCGGCATCGCCGAGTTCGGATTTCTTATCAAATCCGCTACACGAGTTGTAATTGCTGGCGCATCCATGGTCTTATCCTCATAAGTAACATCGGCATAATTTAGAAAAACTTTAGAATTTTTCTATATTCCTCTCTGCATTAATTCAAAAAGGAAAGAGGTAATGGCTACCATAACCAAAGAAAAGACTGCCGAGATTATCGCTAGATTGGGTAAAAGCCCTGGCGATTCCGGCAATGTACGTTCGCAGATAGGCATTCTTACGGAACGCATCGCTAACTTAACCGAGCATTGCAGCAAAAACCGCAAAGACGTTCACTCGTTGCGCGGCTTGCAGATGCTTGTGTCTAAACGTAAAAGGCTTCTTAAATACTATGCCCGCCAAGATTTGGAAGGCTATAGGGCCTTACACAAAGAACTCAACTTACGTGGCGGCAATTAAGCCGTTTGGGGAGCGTTATGCAAGAATTTAAAATGCTTAAGGCCGAAGAGGTCACTGCTAAATTGCCGAATGGAAGAGAGCTTGTTTTTGAAACAGGCCGTTTGGCTAAACAAGCCGCAGGTTCTGCGGTTGCAAGAATGGGCGATGCCTTTGTGCTCGCTACCGTGTGCTTTGGCCCGGAAAAGGATGCGGATTTCTTTCCGCTTACCGTTGAATACAGGGAAAAGGCTTATGCCGCAGGCCGTTTGCCGGGTGGCTATAAAAAGAGAGAGCCGCCTCCGGGAGATGAGGAGACCCTAAGGGCGAGGATTATAGACCGCCCGATTCGTCCCATGTTCCCGGAAGGGTTTAACCGCGAAGTGCAGTTGATAGTTCAGGTGTTGAGCGCAGACAGAAACTTTGATGCGGACATTCTCGGAGTTAGCGCAGCAAGCCTTGCCGTGGGGCTTTCCGAGCTTCCCTTTGAGGAACAGGTTGCCGCCGTGCGTGTTGCCGTTGTTGAAGGCAAGCCCGTAATAAACCCCACATTCTCGCAGTTGGATATTTGCGAGCTTGATATGGTGGTTGCCGGCACGGAAAACAGCGTTTGCATGGTTGAGGGCGGAGCTTATGAAGTTTCCGAGCAAATAATGATAGACGCCATTCAAGCCGGCCACGATGCTATTAAGGATTTGTGCAAAGTACAGACTGAATTGGTTGCACGTTTGGCAAAACCGAAAATGGTTTTAACCCCAAAAGCGGAAAACGAAAATGCCGCTAAAGTTGCAGAAGCGGTTAAGGCTGCAATTTACGATGAGCTGTATAAAACGCTTCACACGCCGATGGTAAAAACCGATCACTACCCAGCAATGGCGGCTCTTGAAGAAAAAGCCGTTGCAAGCGAAGCCGTTGTTGCGGTTACCGGCGAAGACGAGGCCTTGAAGGCCCTTGCCAAGGCTGCATTCAAGGAAATTGAGCGCGACACCATGCGCAAAATGATTTTAGACGAAGGGGTGCGTATAGATGGCCGCAGCACATCGGAAATTCGCCCCATTGAAATTCAGCTCGGAATTTTACCTCGCTCCCACGGCTCGGCAATTTTCCAACGTGGCGAAACACAAGCACTTGTGACTTGTACGCTCGGCACAAAGAACGATGAGCAGCACGTTGAAACCCTGCAAGGCGAAGTGACCAAGAGCTATATGCTCCACTACAACTTTCCGCCTTACTCCGTTGGCGAGGTCAAAAAGCTCGGCACTTCAAGGCGCGAGATTGGGCACGGGCATTTGGCGGAACGCTCTTTGAATGCGGTGCTGCCTATTCCGGAAGGCTTTCCATATACAATTCGCATTGTGTCGGAGATTATGGAATCCAACGGTTCTTCTTCCATGGCCTCTGTTTGCGGCGGCTCGCTTTCCTTGATGGATGCGGGCGTTCCGATAAGCGGCCCGGTTGCGGGAATTGCTATGGGTTTGATTTCGGAAAAGGGTTCGGTTAACGAGGGCGGGAAAATTGAGATACTCTCAGATATAACCGGCACGGAAGACCATCTTGGCGATATGGATTTCAAGGTCACCGGCACGGAAAACGGAATTACCGCTTTCCAGATGGACATTAAGATAAAGGGCATAACTCCCGATCTTATGGCCAAGGCTCTTGAACAGGCGAGGCAAGGGCGTTTGCACATAATTGGCAAAATAAAGGAATCCATTTCGGAACCACGTGCAAAGCTCTCAAGACTTGCCCCAACCATGCTTCAAATGCGCATTCCAACGGCAAAAATTCGCGATGTTATAGGCTCCGGCGGGGCGGTGATTAAAAAAATCCAATCCCAAACCGGTTGCAAAGTGAACATCAGTGACGACGGCAATTTGGAAATTGCTGCACCAAGCGCAAAAGCAGGTGCAATGGCAAAGCAGATGATTGAAGACATCACGAGCGAACCGGAACCGAACAAAGTCTATAAGGGAAAGGTGAAATCCATTCAACCCTTTGGAGCCTTTGTGGAAATTTTGCCCGGCAGAGACGGCTTGATTCACATTTCCGAAATTTCCGAACAGCGTTTGGAAAAAGTGGAAGACGCTTTGCACATAGGAGACGAGGTCACCGTGCTGTGCTTGGGAGTTGACCCCAAGGGCAAGGTTAAGCTCTCAATAAAGGCATTGCTGCAAAGGCAGTCCATAGCAGAAGATACGCCTTAAATATAAAACTGAACAAAAGTTCAGTACAAAATCTGTCAACATATGTTTGCAAAATACATATGTGCAGATTTTTTTTGTGCATTTTCTCAAAATATTTATTATATTTTAAGGGATAATTTAAAAGGAGAGTCCTATGACCGACCAGGAATTAAAAGATTTAGTCGCAAGTTTAGCTGAAGATCGCAAAGAAACGGAACGGTTTATAAAAGAAACCAGTCTGCAAATGAAAGAAACCGACCGTAAGTTAAAGGAGCTTGGCATTAATCTTTCGGGCATAAGCTATAGCAACGGAGCGTTTGCGGAGGAGATTTTTTACAATTCGCTGGAAAAGGACATGAGTTTTGCAAATGTGCATTTTGACAGCATAAGCAAACTTTTCGGAGGGCAAATCAAGACTTCCGATGGTACCATAATAAGAGACCAGTTTGACATAGTGATGATAAACGATACTTCAATAGCTCTTATAGAAATAAAGTACAAGGCACAAAGCGATTATCCCAAAAAAATGGTAGAAAAAAAGATTCGCAATTTTAAGCTTTTGTTCCCCATGTATGAAAAATACGGTGTTTATTTGGGTTTGGGTTCTTTGTCTTTTGATGATTATGTTGTTAAAAACGCAAAGGAACTGGGCGTAGGTTTGCTAAAGCAATCCGGTGATATAATTGAATATAGCACCGACTGGGTGAAGGCGTATTGATGCAAGCCTACTCAATATTCTGCAAACAGCGAACGGAAAATTGGAAATATTCCTTTTCGTATGCAAGTTCCTCTGCTTCCGTGTCCGAAGAAATTACATACCAGAATTTTGCCATATGAGTATTAGGTTCCGCCGATGTTGTTGAAGTCCACCAAAAAGCTCCTAGTGCGTTTAAAGTTGAAAGAGGAGATGGAATATCAGCCTTAAACTGTAGAGGTTTAGCATTAAATCCGTAATTATCCAGCCCATTTCCTTGCCCCCAATCGCTTGTGCTTTTAAGCCTGTTGCCCGCTATAATATCGCCACCGGCGTACCTTACAAGGTCCTGCCAATCCTTAGAACTAGGAACACGCCAACCATTAGGACATGAACCTTTTCTATTAGCATGAGATACTGTTGTTAAAGTGTTATTTTTATCGTCAAGACATCCCTTGCATGCTCCTGTATCTCCTCCCCAGTAAAAAAGATAACCGCTAACATTAGCTAAATTCTCTGCCATCCATACCTGTTCACCTATTTGTACTGTACTGTATGACCTACTACCATAGGTAATGTCACCAACAATTTTTCCACGATATTCTCCTGTGAAATATTTTAAGTATTTGGAATTGTATCGGTCTGAGGAATCTAAGCATTTCATTCCGGGATAAGGTTTCACTGTGTATTCTTCACCAGAGCCTCCTGCCTGTTTGCATCTGAGAACCGTACCCTGAACACAAATTCCAAGAACTCCATCTGCTCCGCAAACAGGGTATAATTTTTTTTCGAAACATCCCTTTTTGTAAGGATTGTACTCTTCTGTTATTCCATCTGTATCTATGTCTTCATCTCCATTTTGGCATTTTGGATAAAGCTTGTTTTCATAGCAAAAATTTTTATCAAAGGCGTATATTTCAGTATTGCATAGTTCATAAATTTTACCACTAGTCATATCACAAAAATATTTAGAGTCGTCATAGAAACCACTACCGCATGTTTTTTTTGGTACAACCAGGTTTCCGCGGCAAAGTTCCGTCAAAGGATTAAAGGTACTCTTATTGCATTTTGGATAGAGTGTACCTCTATCGCAAAAATAGCTCACTCCATCATATTCCATGCCGCCGCATCTCGTATAAACTACATCATTATAACAGAAGCTATTCAAAGGGTCATATTTATTGTTGCCACATAAATCATAAATATTATTCCCAAAACAGAAACTGCTTGATCGGTCAAATACCATGCCATCGCATTTTTTTTCAAGGATTTTGCTGTCGGAACCGTAATAGCAAAAATACTCCAAAGGGTCATATTCCCTATTATCGCTGCCGCATCTATCGTAAACTTTATTCGGGGTAGTACTCGTATCGCAAAAACTGACCCTGTCGTCGTATGCCACGCCACTGCATTTCTTATAAGCAGAAACTTTGTTCGGGGTAGTAAGCATATCGCAATAAAAATTCAAAGGGTTAAAATCAATGCCATTGCATTTTGCATAAACCATATCCCCATAACAGAAATCAGTTGCGATATTTAATTTTATGCCGCCGCATCTCCCGTAAACTTTATTATTATAACAGAAGCTGTCCAAAGGGTTATATATTCTGCCATCGCACTTTTTGAAAATTTCCTCCGCATAGCAAAAATCTACGGAAGAATTGAGCAAGGAACCGCCACATGTATTATCTGCATCAATTGCAGG
This sequence comes from Candidatus Fibrimonas sp., assembly GCA_031273195.1. Taxonomy (GTDB): domain Bacteria; phylum Fibrobacterota; class Fibrobacteria; order Fibrobacterales; family Fibrobacteraceae; genus Fibrimonas. Next base: position 1,551 of record JAISSJ010000036.1, on the reverse strand, counting down.
GTCATCGTCGGGTTCGTCCCCGCAGGAAAAAATAAATGCGGTGACAAGCAAAATGCCTGTTATGAGGGTGATTCTGTTCATAAGGAACTCCTTTTTTGAAAGCGAATTGATATTCAACTGCATAATAGACCCCTAGTTATTCTGCAAACAGCGAACGGATAAAGAATAAATCTCCTTTTCACGTGTATTTTGCCGTATTGAACCTGCATTAGAAATAGAATATGAGGTTGCTGTATTTTTTGGACCTTCTGAAGTCCACCAATCGGCTCCTTCTGCATCTAATGGCTTAGCATTAAATCCGTAATTATCCGTTCCGTTGATATCCCCCCAACCACTTGCAGCTTTAAGTACGTTACCCGCAACAGAAACTCCTCCTGCATAATCTATAAGTTTCTGCCACTCATCGGTATTCGGAATACGCCAGCCCGCAGGGCATAAACCCCGTCTTTCCGAAGGTGCTGATATTTGCTCGCATTCCGGGTACCGTGGTTTTTCGCAAGGGATATCTTGCCCCAAAGAGCCGGTACAGGTGGTAGTATAATATTCGTTAATGTTACATTCCGATCGCAGGTTCATTGCTTTTGCCCAGTTATATTTACTATTTCCATAGTCACTTAAATTCTCTGCCATCCATACCTGTTCGCCTATTTGCACCGTATTGTATGTTATGCTATTATGCGTGATTTTACCGAAAATTTTTCCATCGGCATCGCATTTCATTCCGGGGTAAGGCTCTGCTATTTCCTTATCCTTTTTGTTTTTGCATTTTAAACTGTTTTCGTAGGAACAAGGTCCGGAATTGGTTTTGTCACAATTATCGTAAAGAATACCCCCAAAACATCCCATCTCTAAAGGATTGTAAATATCATATTTGCCTACTGTATTTTTGCATTTTGGATAAATACGGTCTTCATTGCAAAATTGAACTGACGGGGTATAGCGTTCATTGTCGCACAGATCATAAACCTTGCCATCAGTCGTATCGCAAAATGCTTTTAACGAGTCATATTTTACACCATAGGAATTATCGGGGCATCTTTTATGGGTTCTTAGTTCGCCCCTGTAGCAAAAACCATCCAGGGGATTGAAAATCTTGCCGTCACATTTTTCATAAAGCTCATTTTTGTAACAGAAACTATCCAAGAGGTTAACCTGCTTGCCACCACATTTTTCATAAAGCACATTCTTGTAACAGAAACTGTCCAAAGCATTGTATATCTTGCCTTCGCACTTTTCATAAACCTCGTCTTCAAAGCAGAATTCTTCTGAATTGCGGTATTCAGACCTGGATTCGCCGCAAAAATTTGCGCCGATTTCTCCGCAAGATGTGAATACCGTAGCCATAAAAATAGCCGCCAAAAGAATAAATTGACCGAACTTGATTCTGTTCATATTTACTCCGTACTAGGGGTGAGAGCAAATTCTGTAAATTTTCGAAATTCCGATTCGGACAAATAGCGGGAAAATCTACATTTGCTAGGGGGGGGGGGGGGGGGGGGGGGGGGGGGAGGGGAGGGAAGAAAATAAAAAATAAGAGCAGTCGACAAAAAA
>JAISSJ010000160.1 GCA_031273195.1 Candidatus Fibrimonas sp. | reverse complement strand
TCTATATTAACCTTGTGAGAGGTATCTTATGGCCGTAGCAACAGAACAAATTTCCGTTTTAACCGAGAGAGCAGTACAAGCTGGTATTGCAGACATGAATGAATTGGAGAATTTCTTCTCCTATTGCGAAGATATTGCCGAAAAATATAACCTTACAGAAAAAGACGTTAACGAAGAAATAAAGAACTACAGAAAGGAAAAACGCTTTAAATGAAATTAGTTTTAGATGCGAATATATACATATCGTCAACATTTTGGGGTGGAAATCCAAGAGTAATTTTGCAAAGATGCTTTAACGGCATTGATGATTTGTATATAACAGAAGGGATAATAAATGAACTGTATGATGTTATGTCTCGTCCAAAATTCCATTTGAAACAAGCCGAAGTTGATTTTTATATGAATCGTATAAATGGAATTGCCAATAAGGTATATCCTCAAAAAGATATTAACATATCCAGAGATAAAGATGATAATGAGTATATAGAATGTGCCGTTGAGTGCAATGCAGATTACATAATATCGGGTGATAGTGATTTGTTGGAATTAAAGGAATATAACGGCATAAAAATTGTTACCGCAAGAGGTTATTTGGATATTGTGAACTTGCCCTGAAATTTACACAAATTTATCCACCCGAAGTCCAGCGGCTGAATGTCAACAGTATAAGCATCTTCGCCAAAGTCAAGCCTAGCTAAAGCACGAGGCGGTTTGCATAAATACGCAAATCCTGATTTAATTCCGTTTGAGAAAGGAACTTGGGAAAAAACTGCTGTCGAAAAATATGCCAAACAATAAATTAATCTTTGATGCCAATGCCATATTACGGTATATTCTCGGAAGCGAGCAACAAATTTTTTATATTCTCCTATATGGAAAACAAAATCGCTATTTATCAATCTGAAGATGGACTTGTAAAAATAGATGTTCATTTGGAAGATGACTCTGTGTGGCTTAGCCAAGCCCAGATAGTTTCGCTTTACCAGTCGAGCAAAGCTAATGTTAGCGAACATATTAAGCATATTTTTGAAGAAGGCGAGTTAGGCAAAAATTCAGTAGTTCGGAAATTCCGAACAACTGCCAAAGACGGAAAATCTTATAATACAGATTATTATAACCTAGATATGATCATTTCTTTAGGTTATAGAATAAAATCAAAAATAGCCACTAGATTTAGAATTTGGGCCACTTCTATTTTGCGAAAGCATATAATAGATGGCTATACAATAAACAAGAAAAGGCTAGACCAGCTAAACAAAACCATAGAAATAATATCCCGCTCCTACATTCCAGAAATCTCAGGCATAGCAAGCATACTGCAAAATTTCGCAAAGAGTTTAAACCTGTTAGACAATTACGACCACCAAGAATTTTCCAAACCCAAAAACAAAAGCAAAAGCAAATGGCTGCTCACCTACAAAGAGGCTCGCAAATTTATTGACTCAATGAAATTTGGTGAGGAAAGCTCCTTATTCGGGCGTGAAAAAGACCATTCGTTTAAAAGCTCATTGGGAACGATTTATCAAACTTTTGACGGAAAAGAACTTTATCCAAGCATCCAAGAAAAAGCGGCGAATTTGCTTTATTTGGTTGTAAAAAATCATTCCTTTACAGATGGAAACAAAAGAATAGCCGCAGCCTTATTTGTGTATTTTTTAGATAAAAATAAGGCTTTGAAAAACAAGAACGGGCAACTATTAATAGACAACAATGCTTTAGCAGCCACAACATTAATGATTGCCCTGTCAAAACCTCAAGAAAAAGAAATAATGTGCAGCTTGGTTGTGAATTTTATCTCTTAGTTTCACATTTGCCCTGCCTTGATGTGCAAGGTGGGCTTCTTATTTTCTATATTCCCCCTTGTGAAAAGAATTCATCTAATTCTGTTTTCCAGCGGCTTTGCGTGGCTCTGCAACGCTCAAACCAGCGATTTGCCAAATATCATAGATTATACCGGTAAAGTGAACTATGGCTACCAAGCTAAAGAAAACAGGGATATTGATATAATTGTCATCCATTCTTCATACTACGTAAACCCCGATTCTTTTTTGGTTAGCGGCGTTATGAAGCAATATAAGCAGTACGGGGTCTCCCCGCATTATATTATAGACCGCGAAGGAAATATCTATCTGACCGTAGCAGAGAAAAATATAGCGTTCCATGCCGGCTCCGGCAAGCTGCCTGGCACCGACCGCACCGCTATAAATGCAAATTCCATCGGGATAGAAATATTGACAACACCTACCAACCCGCCAACCGAAGCCGAGCTTAATGCCCTGGTATCCCTAGTAAAAGATATTAAAGCGCGCCATCCAATAGAACATCTGGTTCGTCACAGCGACATTGCTCCCAACCGCAAAACCGACCCCTGGGCATTCCCCTGGGAACAGTTTTTGCAAATGGCGGATTAAAAAAATGAGGAACATTATGGCTAACGAAACGATAAAACCAAAAAGGCACCTCTCAAAGCTCAAGGTGCGGAAAACAAACTTTGCGAATTTCCTGGAAGATAGCGACGAACGTACCTACACTCGCTACTGCGGCCCGACAAATGCTTTGCGGGAGAGCAAATGCGCAAAATATTTTGAATACCTGATTTTCATGCACAAAACACATTACGATTTTAATTTGAGAGATGAGCATTATATTGAGATAATAGACTTTCTCGGCACAGACGGTTTGCACTACGCCATTAAGATTATAAGCAATTACCTGAAGAACCACTGCGAGCAGTCAAAAAACAGCACGGCTTTTGAAGCAAAACTTGACAAACTGCCGATTGCTGCGGATTTCTTTGTCTCGTGGATAAAAATAAACGATTTGCTGAACTCCAGATTTTGGATAACCGAAGTCAAAAATCCCTTTGACGTGAACTTTCTGTTTTTGAAAATGCTGGAATTCGCCTTTGATATGCAAACCAAAGCTAAGGTTCTGTACTTCAGCGACATCTTTGAAAAAAGGCTCCGCATTCTAAACGAAACCCTTACTTTGGATAAGGTTTCGCAAGATGTTTTAACGCTGGCCTTTGCCATATCCAAAGATTCCTTGATGGACGACCTGAGCGATTGCGTTATGGAAACGCTTAAAGGCAGGCATAGTTCAAGCAATTTTTTAGACCGTGTGATTTCCATTTTAACCGGGCATTCCAGAGACAGCATACTGAATTCCCTCTCAAAGCCCAGAGGCTTGATAGAACTCGGAATTTTGGACGAAGACGGGGATTTGCCGCCGGATGTGAAGAATTTTTTAAGCGGAATTGGTTCCGGCAATTTCTTGGAGAATTACGCAAAAATAGACAGCAAAAAAGCATTGCCGCTTGAACGTTTTGATTGCGAAAAGGAATCCAAGCTGATTTGCGATTTGATAAAAAGCTATAAGGGCAACCGCTCATTGAACTTTTTATTCTACGGAATGGAAGGAACCGGAAAAACCGAACTGGCCCGTTCCATAGCCGCAAAAACAAACAGAACGCTTTATGAAGTTGGAGCGGAATTTAAAAATAATCAGGGAATTTTCGGCAAGCAAACGCACAGGGAAGGTGCTATCTCTTACAGGGTGAGGGCTTTGAAAATCTCGGAGATTTGCCTAAGGGAAAAAAACGTCCTGTTGGTTGCAGACGAGGCGGATTTGATTTTGAACGGCTTTGAAAAGGGCATTCTGAACAAGTTTTTGGAGACCTTGAGGCTGCCCATAATTTGGATAACAAACAACATAAACAGCATTGAACGCTCAACTATGCGCAGATTTCAATACAGCGTGAGCTTTGATTTGGGCAACCAGAATATCCGCAAAAAACTCTGGGATTCCGTTGTTGAAAAGCATAAGGCGGAGCATATATTTTCGCAGGAGAGGCGCAAAAAACTTGCGGATAAATATGAGATTTCCACAGGGGGAATTGAGTTGGCGGTGCAAAACGAAGTGGCGCTTTCGGAAAGCGGGATGCACAGGGAGATAGGCGAGGATATTTTGGAAAACCATGTTGAGCTTTTGGGCCTGAAAACCAATAAGCAAACACTTAGCCGTGCGCCCAAATATGATGTTTCCGTACTGAATATCCCCCACCTTGACGAAATTCTGCACTCCGCCAAATGCTATTCCGAGCAGCTCAAAAGCAAGCAAACGGAAGGCAACATGACAATGCTTCTCTATGGCCCTCCGGGAACCGGCAAAACGGAATTCGCAAGATTTTTGGCCAGGGAATGCGGGCTTTCCTTCAGGGAAATAAGCTACGGGCAAATTTCCTCAATGTGGGTAGGCGAAACGGAGAAGAATTTGGCTGAGGCTTTTAAGCAGGCAAACGAAGCCGGCGAGCTGCTGTTTATAGACGAGGCGGACAGTTTAATAGCGGACCGCAAGGGAGCCGTGAGAAGCTGGGAAGTTACGCAGACAAACGAGTTTCTGGTGCAACTGGAAAGCGCAAAGTGCATGGTTGTATGCTCAACCAATTTTCAGGGGCATTTGGACATAGCCAGCAACCGCAGGTTTCATTTTCACTTGCAGTTCGGTTATTTGAAAAGGGAAGGCATTTTAAAAATGGCGGAGAATTTTTTCCCGGATTTGACCGATGAAAATTGGGAAACACTTACCAAAATGGATGCGGTAGCACCCGGCGATTTTTATGCCGTGTATAAAAGGTTGCAATGGCTGCCCAAAGAAGAACAGACTGTGCAACGGGTGATGCAGGAGCTTGTCAGAGCAGTCACCGCAAAAGAGCCTCACAGCGGCAGGAAACTGGGGTTTTAGTTTTACAACGCCCCGCCACCCTTGACAACCCCGCAAAATATTTATTCACTCGGCCAGAGCCTCGTTCACCCCTGCGGGGCCAGCCTTCGGCTGTTAAAAATTTCCTAACAATGCCTTGACAGGCACGGAAATTTTTT
>JAISSJ010000153.1 GCA_031273195.1 Candidatus Fibrimonas sp. | reverse complement strand
ATTTTGGCGTTTGTGTTCTTGAGAAAGGTAGCGATTAGCCTTATAGAGGCGATGAATCCGCCTGTGCCTCGCTACAAAGAGATTTCCATTGAGTCTGAAACCGAAGAAGTTCCCGAACCCGTTCGCAAGCAAAATGAGCTTATAGACAAGCTGGAAGACTGGGCCATAGCCAACCCAGAGAATGCGGCAAATTTGTTAAAGCTATGGCTGTCTGAGGGAGCGGAAGTGCAGCCCAGCAGCAAGAAGAAGAAGTAGCGGTTGGTGATTGACGGCTAAATTCAAAAAAATGCAGAAAGTCAATTTTTTTTCCCGTTTCTTCCGTCTAAATATTCACCCCTACATAAAATTGCCTTAAATCTATCTTTTTGTTCTTGTAAACATTCGCTGTCCATCTTGTGGTTAAAACGGGCGAAAACATGAGCGGGAACTTGATTTTGCTTTCGCTTCTGAATTCCAAAGGCTTTCCCTGTTTCCAAGTCTCCTTTAGCAAAAGGGAGTGCGAAACTTGCACATTTTGAGCTTTTTTGTCCCAGCCAATCCGCAAACGCAAAGGATGCTCGGATTTTGCCCACAAACTGTCCGTGCCTTTCGCAATAGGCTTAAAACCGGCGGAAACTGCGCTTTTGTTTTTGTCATGCTCAAAGGCAAGCCTTGCCCCTTTTCTCTTTCGCTCTGCTAAATAGGCAAAATCAAGGGTGTTTTCATTTTCTTTTGCCACTGCAATCTCCGTCATTTTAAAATTCCAGCCCCAAAGCCGCACCCCTTGCCAAGTTCTGCCCCAAAGCCTTGTTCCATGAGCGTATGGCTCAACCATTCTGAAATTGCCCCCCGCATAAACCCTCTTTTCAAAAAAATTCTTGCTGAACCTTCCGTAAACCCAAGAGGAATCCCTACCATCTTTAAAAAGCCATTGGCCGCCCAAACGCAAATCGCCAAAATTGAACTCAGATAGAACTCCCCTGTTCTTGCTGGTTAAATCGCCCCCTTTTGCATAAAAAAAGCTGTGCCTAAAGGCCGCAGTCCCCTTTACCCCATTGCTTTCCCTAATCCTCATTTCAGCGGAAAAGTCCCCCACCCGGCCGCTAACCTTGGCAAACTTGTTCTTTAAACTTCCGTTTGTGTCCAAATTCGCGCCACCGCTTAAATTTGCCTTCCATATTCTTTTCTTCTGCTTTTCGGGCTTTTTTGAGGCCTCCGCTTCTTCAAAAACGCATTCCGCTTCCTCTGCCTGTTCCCTGCCAACATAAAGCTCCGCCAAGGCGCACCAAAGCTCCTGGTCTTCGCCAAGGGCATCCAGCTCCTCCTTTTGCGTATAGTCTATTAAACCGTCACTTTGCCACCAATAGGAAAAACCGTTTGTCTGGGCAAAGCAAAAAGAACTTGCAAGCAAGCTAAGGGCGAAAAAAGGATATGTCTTCATATATCATTAGACGGAAAATAAAGGAAAAAAAATTTGAAAAAATGAAAAATCTTATTTTATTTACTATATTCTATTCATGAAACTAGGTCTTACATTTGATGATGTGCTTCTTTACCCCGGTGCATCGGAGGTTTTGCCTTCGCATACCTCGTTAAAAACCCAGCTTGGAAAAATAACGCTCAACATCCCTATTTTAAGCGCAGCTATGGATACCGTTTCAACATCCCAACTAGCCATTTCCCTCGCCTTGCAGGGCGGAATTTCCGTTATACACAAAAATATGAGCATAGAAAGCCAAGCCGGAGAGGTTAGAAAGGTCAAGAGGTGGGAAAGCGGCGTTGTGCTGGACCCCATAACCCTGGACGCAGACGAACCCGTTTCACACGCCTTTGAAATTTCCGCAAGGCAAAAGATAAGCGGCTTTCCCGTGCTATCCAAAGGCAAGCTCGTTGGCATAATCACCGGCAGGGATTTGCGCACGGTGACAAACAGGGATATAAAAGTAAAAGAGGTGATGAGAACACAAAATCTCATAACCGCCTCTCCAAAAATACCACTCGCAAAGGCAAAGGAAATTTTAAATACAAACCGCATTGAAAAGCTGCTGCTGGTGGATAACAAGAATAGATTAAAAGGCTTAATAACCCTTACGGATATTCTAAAAAGGGAATTCAACCCCGAAGCCTGCCTTGATTCAAACGGGCAGCTTTGCGTTGGCGCAGCGGTTGGCACTGCTCCAGACACTCTGGAACGCGCCGCCGCTTTGGTAGAAGCGGGCGTTGACCTGCTTGTAGTGGACACTGCCCACGGGCATCATGTAAATGTTCGCAATATGGTTAAAGCACTTAGAAAATTATACCCGCAATTAACGCTTGTAGGCGGAAATGTAGCCACAGCCGAAGGCGTTAGAGACTTGGTAAAATGCGGCGCAGATGTTATAAAAATAGGCATTGGCCCCGGCTCCATATGCACCACAAGGGTTGTGGCAGGCGTTGGGGTTCCGCAGTTCACCGCAATTCTGGAATGTGCGGAAGAAGCCGTAAAACACGGCGTTGGCATTATAGGCGATGGCGGAATAAAATATTCCGGCGATATTGTAAAAGCACTGGCAGCCGGCGCACACGCCGTTATGCTGGGAGGCCTCTTGGCTGGCACGGAAGAAAGCCCCGGCGAAATTGTTCTGGCAGATGGCCGCACGTTCAAAAGCTATCGTGGAATGGGTTCAATAGGAGCCATGAAAGAAGGCTCCAAAGACCGTTATTTGCAATCCGAAGTCCAAGACGATGAGGATTCCAAATTCGTTCCGGAGGGAATTGAAGGCAGGGTTCCCTACAAAGGCCCGCTCCGTGAATTGGTTTACCAGTTGATAGGCGGAGTTCGCCAAGCCCTTGGATATGTGGGCGCAGAGAATTTGGAAGAGCTAAGGGCAAAGGCGCGCTTTATACAGGTAACAAGCGCAGGTTTAAAAGAAAGCCACCCGCACAATGTAACGATAACTAAGGAAGCTCCAAATTACAGGGCTTGATTACTTTTCTAAATTCCCCCCATGCGCATTTCGTTCCTTATAATACTGCTTGCAACCCTTGCCTTTTCTCAAAACATAAAAATTCGCAAAGAGGTTTTGCAAAACGGTTTAACCGTGCTGCTGTATGAGAACAAGCAAGCACCTACCGTTGCTTGCCGGCTTTTTTACCTTACCGGCTCGGTTCACGAAAATCCGGAGAACTCCGGGCTTGCGCACTTGCTGGAACACCAGCTTTTCAAAGGCACGGAAAAATTAAAACCTGATGAATTGTGGAGCGCATACCAGGAAGCCGGGGGAACAGACTTGAACGCTTTTACCACCGATTTGATGACAGCATATTTTGTGAACTTGCCCCGCAATAAAGTGGAACTTTTTTTATGGCTGGAAGCGGACAGAATGCAAAACGCCGTTATGCGCGAGTTCCATTCAGAACGAGACGTTGTAAGAGAAGAACGCAGAATGCGCTACGATGACCCTCCACG
>JAISSJ010000026.1 GCA_031273195.1 Candidatus Fibrimonas sp. | reverse complement strand
TCCGATATGATAATCTCAAACGGGTCATGTTCGTTTTCGCTTGCGCGTTCAATGTGCAAAACCACGCCGGAATACATCTGAATAAAGCGGCGATACGAATCATAGGCAAAGCGACCGTTATTGCTCTTGGCCTTTAGCACTTCCACCGTTGTATCGTTCAAACCCAAATTCAAAATGGTATCCATCATGCCGGGCATGGACTCCCTTGCGCCGGAGCGAACAGCCACCAATAGCGGGTTTTTGCTGCCGCCAAACTGCTTTCCCGTTTGCTTTTCTATTGTAGCAACCGCTTTTTTAATCTCTGTATCCAAGCCAGCCGGTATTTTGCGTTTGTTTGCATAATATTCCGTGCAAACCTCCGCGGTTATTGTAAATCCGGGCGGAACATTAAAGCCCCTTTTTTTTTTTTTTTCCAAACCTGCACCCTTGCCACCCAGCAAATTGCGCTGCGAACCATTGCCTTCGGTTATGCCTTTACCGAAAAGATAAACTCTTTTTGCCATATAGAAACTCCTGTTGTGAAAAGGAATTTAGTAAATTGCAAAGGTTGCCTATATCCTACTCATGCCTAATCGCCCGCACAGGCCTCATAGAACTGGCCTTCCATGCTGGCAAAATAGTCGCCAAAACGCAAAGCACATTGCCTATTACAAAAACCGCCACCACATCCAACGGCTGAACCTGCACCGGGAAAAAAGGCATCATGTAAACATCGGAAGGGAGTTTTATAAAATGAGTTCTCTCCTGAATAATACAGAGCGCAAGCCCTGCAATGCCACCCAAAAGCGAACCGAACACGCCTATGAAGGAACCCATCCATATAAACACCCGCATAATTGCCCCTTCCGAAAGCCCCATGCTGCGCAAAATTCCAATCTCCTTGGTTTTATCAACTACAACCATAATCAGCGAGCTTATGATATTAAACGCTGCTATCAAAATTATCAGGCAAACAATGGCGGCAACTATAAATTTCTCATAGTTCATCCACTTTAAAAGAGTTTGATTTTTATTTTTCCAGTCGCTTGCATAATAAGGATACCCCAAATAATTGCCCGCTTTTGACGCATGGATTTCGCTTTTCCACGGGTCTTTTATTTTAAACTGAATGCCGGAAACCCCCTGCACTCCGAGCAGTTTTTGAAGATCGGTTATGCTCACATACAGAAGATTTCCATCGTATTCATACATCCCGGTTTCGAAAATCCCGCTCACAATAAACTGCATCATTTTCGGGCCGCCGCCTATTATTTCATCCGGGCTTTGGAAAGTTTGCAAAACCAGACGGTCGCCAATATCCACCCGCAAACGCTGCGCCAAAATGGAACCGAGTATCAGAGAATAACGCACAATGCCGTTGGAATCTTCCAGGCTGTCCAAATTAAAATTGCCCGCTATCATCTTTGACGGCAAATCTATGACATTCTTCGCAGTTTTCGTATCTATGCCGTAAACCACTACCCCATCATTCACCTTTTTGGAACTCACTCCAACCTTGTAAATTATAAAGGGAGAATATGCCGTAATTTCCCTATCGTTTTCCATGAGCAACCTGGCTATGGAATCCGGTGCGAGAATTTGCTCGCCGCGGTAATTCATAACCTCAAAATGGGCATCTTTGCCAATCATCTGATGAGTCACTTCTGCCTCAAAGCCGTTTACAGCAGAGAGCGCAACTATAAGCGCAAATGTGCCTATGCACACTCCAAACATGCTGAACAAGCTTATGAGTGAAACAAAAAGGCTGCGCCGTTGCGCCCCAAGATAACGCCAAGCTATTTTCAGTTCAAGTCGGTAGTTCAAAGTTCTATAACCCTCACGCGAATGATTTGCTCAATTTTTTTTAACGCATCTATAAGGCTCTGCGGAATAGCGGTATCCATATCCACCAGATTATAACCGATTTTCCCATTGCTCTCATTTTTGAAACTGCTTATGTTTATGCCCGCATCGCCAAAAACCTTTGATATCAAGGCTATCACGTTCGGCACATCCTTATTTATAACAATAATACGGTGTTTCGTGCTTGAAGAGGGGTGGCTTTGAACCGCAGGGAAATTCACGGAGTTGCGAACAATGCCCAGTTCCAGATAATCCTTTAACTGCTCAACCGCCATTACCGCGCAGTTTTCTTCGGCTTCTTCCGTGCTTGCGCCCAAGTGCGGAAAGGAGAGAACCTGTTCGTTTGCCAAATCCGCCTTGCCGGGGAAATCGGTTAGATAGGCATTGTTTTTGTTTTTTGCCAAAAAAGCACTCACGCCCGCTTCGCTGACAATTCCGTTCCTGGCGAAATTTAGCAGATAAGAACCTTTGAAATTAGCCAGGTTCGTTTCGTTCAGCAAATCCTTTGTAGCCGGCATATACGGCACATGAACGGTTAAAACGTCTGCGGCTGCTATAACATCGTCAAGGCTTTGCGCTACTTTAACGGTGTTGCTTAACATCAGTATATTGCCAATGCTGGGATAAGGTTCGTAGGCAATAACATGCATGCCACGCCCAATGGCTCCGTTTGCAACCAAAACTCCTATTTTGCCCAGACCCACAACACCAATAGTCTTGCCTGCAAGCTCGGTACCGACAAATGCGGATTTGTTCTTTTCAACCGCCTCGCTTATTTCCTTGCCTTCCTTGCCCCGCAAGCTACCTATCCAAGCTAGGGATTTATGAATATTCCTCAAGGCGACGCCAAGTGCTGTAAAAACCAGCTCTGCCACCGCATTCGCATTTGCGCCCGGCGTATTGAACACGCACACGCCCTTTGCGCTCGCCTTATCTATTGTTATATTGTTCACACCTGCGCCGGCACGAGCAACAGCAAGCAGATCGCCCGAAAACGAATCGGTGTCAACCTGCGCGCTTCGCACCAAAATCGCACTTGGATTGTCTATGGAATCGCCAAAGGAATAGTTTTTGCCGAACAAATCGGTTCCTTTGCTTGAAATTTTATTGAGAGTCTTAACCGAATACATATGAAGCTCCTAAAAATTAATGCTAATATAGAAACTTTATGAACCTGCCACAGTAATACGCTTGCCCTTATAGTCCTCCAAACGCATATATAATTTATCTTCCCAGGTTTTCTCCGCATTTCGGTCAAAAAGAACAAGCCAACCCTCATTTGAGCCAACTTTGTCCATATAAACCGACAACTGTTCCAAACCCTCCGAAAAACTTTTTTCGCTCCTCAGTATCTTAAGCTCTATAGGATACTTCTGCTCCCCGTAAACAACGCACAAATCCGCTCGTTTTGTGCCCAATGCCATTTCACGGACAATCTGGCCGCCACCGTTTATTACCCTTTGCAAAAAAGCCTGGAAAACCAGGTGGGGAGCGGCTTCATCGTACTGGTACAAATTCTCCTTGTAACGCTTTGTCCAAATTTCGCTGTTCTCCCGCCAGAAAATTTGAAATTCTTTGAGCAATATATTAATATCTATTTTGCCGTTCGCAATATATTTAGGCAGGTCATCGTCTGGTCTTTCAAATTTCAATATTTCCTGAGGCGAACTGTTTAACATTCTGATTATCACTTCCGCATAAATCCTATTCGCAGGTTCAACCAATCCTTTGCCCGCTTCTTTTATAAGGCCCAAATCTCTTGTGTATAGATAGTCATCGGAAGTCCTGTCTATAACTTCTTCGCCTAAAATCAGCGGTTGTATTACCCTGCGAACCCTGGGTTCCTTTAACCTTTCCATCAAACTGTCAAAATGCGTTGGACGGTTTAATATCAATGTGTTTATCGCATCGCTTGCCATTTCCGGCGTTATGGGAATGGAGTAATCATTTTTGCATATTTTTTCCACGCATTCCCTTGCAATAGCATTTACAAGCCAAGGTTGTCCGTTTGTCTGCTCAAAAATATAATCCACCGATTGAGGCTCAAAAACTTGACCTGTTTCTGCGGTATGCTGGCTGTAAAACTCCGCTACATCCTCTTTGGTGAAATTTTTCAAAGTCATGGATTCCGCTACGATGTTGAATGGGCTTGCGCCGCCCAGCGTGACGGAGTCCTCTCTTATGCGGGCTTTGTAGTCCCTGATGTTTCGCATTCCTACAAGGGCCAGCGAATGGACAAAGGGAACATCGGGTCTGTCTATGTAGCCGTTTCGCAGTTGCCTTAAAAAAGTTATCAGGGCTCCATTAGCCAAACAATCCGCTTCATCAAAAAATATAATCAAAGGCTTGTTTAGGGTTTTGCAGAAATTGGAAAGTTCAAATTGCAAAATAGAAGTAAAGCCTATGCTGCTTGCATTTTTCGCAAAATCTTCCGGATTGGGAATGTTTGAATTCAATATAGCCATTTTCAATGAACCCATTATTTCCGGCATTGCTTCTTTGGGTTCTGTAATTTCTTGCAGTTTTTCCAGTGAGCAGTATAAAGCATGGTATTTTTGCTCTGCATTTATCCTGCGAGTGAGCTCTTTTAGCAGGGTTGTTTTCCCGCTCTGCCTTGCGGCATGGATAACGAAATACTGCTTTAAATCTATTAATTTCGTCAAATCTTTGCCAAAATTGCGCAAAGGGTCAAGCATATAGTGTTCGCTTGGATGGCAGGGGCCGGCGATGTTAAAATAGCGGGACATTAATATGAAATATAGTAAGTGTTTAAATTGCATTGAGTTAATCAACTTTTACTATTTTTACCTCTATGAAACACGCTTATATTCTTTTGCCGGCTGCAAATGGCGTTCCACTGGGGAACGTAGCAGATGGAATTCTGGAAACCCTGAGTAAAAAAGGGTTGAAAGTTGAAAAATTCATCCCTTTCGGAGAAAAGGGGATAAACTTCGCAGAAATCCGAAATTCCATTATTTCCGATTGCGAACAGATGGTTATGGAGCTTTTGGTGGATAAACTCTCAAGAATATCCGCAAAAAACGACATAGTTATAATAGAGGGAGTCTCTGCTACCGATATCTTTTACAAAAAAGAACTTCATCGCATGTTGACCTCTGCCCTGGACGCGGATATTATCCTGGTCGCAAGCGTAAGCGGAAAAGCTCCGGAAGAGCTTATCAGCGAAATCTCCGTTGAGGAGCATTTTCATAAAGGCGCAAATGCGTTTATTGCCGGCTGCGTGTTTCTGAACGTAAGCGAAAACAGCGAAGACACTCTTAGAGCCGCCTGTAAAGAAAGCGACGTCT
>JAISSJ010000008.1 GCA_031273195.1 Candidatus Fibrimonas sp. | reverse complement strand
TGCGAAGAGCAAGAGACCCTGACGCGCTCGCTGGATGCTTCCGACGTTTCGTGCAGAAAAGAAAGAGGGTTTATGCTTTGAATAGATTGTTTGAATATCTAAGTTAACGCCAGTGGGGCGGTTGCTATGGACGAGTTCCATTATTACAGCGACAAGGAGAGAGGGGTCGCTTGGCAAATACCGCTGCTGACCATGAAGCACACGCAGTTCTTTCTGATTTCCGCAACGCTTGGCGACACTGCCTTATGCCGTAGAGACGGATAATTATCCGTCTCTACAACAACATTAACGCAAGACAAATTTTCTACCTTCCCTCTATGCAACAAGAACGCGAATTTGTATCCTTTGGCTGGGCGATCAAGCGTCTTCTCAAAAACAAAGTGAACTATGCAATCCTTGAAGGTTTTTTAACCACCTTGCTCGGCAAGGAAATAAAAATCAAGAAATTTACCAAAAGCGAAAGCGATAAATACCCAAAAGCCTTCCGAGCCGCCAAATTCCAACGAATGGAGTCCAAAATGCGAATAGTTTTCTTCCTGTTCATGCTTGCCTGTGTTCAAACGGCATTTGCCGCCGCGCAAACCGTGGCCGTGTTGCCGTCCGAAGGGGTTCTCAATGATGACGAGTTGGAATATCTCACGGACAAGGCACAGGAAATAGCTGTTCGGGTTTTGCCCAAGAGCAGCTTTGAGGTTTTTCCGCAAGAGGTTGTAATCAAGCGTTTGGGCGGGGCAGACAGTTATGTCAAGGAATGTAAAGAAAGTTCGTGCATTGTGGATTTAGGCAAAAAGGCGATGGTGGATTATGTTGCGCAATGCCGCTTTGGGAAACTAGGTTCAGATTTGAGGGTAACTTTTGAGTTGTATAAGGTGAGCACTTCGGGGCTTATTGACAAGTTCAGCGAATCCGCAAAAAACCGTAACGGCTTGCTTGCTATTATGGAGAAGAGAATTCCCGACGGCTTTATGAAAATACCGGGAGCTTCTCCCGAAGCAAAAACCGCTTTGCCTTCTGTTGACGGAGAAGTTAGTGGTGGAATGTTTACAGATTTGCGTGATGGCAAGAAATATAGAGCTGTCAAAATAGGCTCTCAAACTTGGATGGCGGAAAATTTGAATTACAATGCGAGCGGCAGCAAATGTTACGGCAACAAGCCGGAGAATTGCGAGAAATATGGTCGCCTTTATGATTGGTATGCTGCGAAAGAAGCCTGCCCAAAAGGTTGGCATTTGCCGAGCAAAAGCGAATATGAAGTGTTGGATAAGGCAGTTGGCGGTGAAAAAGTGGCTGGGAAAAAATTGAAAGCCAAGAGTGGCTGGAATAACAACGGCAATGGCACGGACGATTACGGCTTTTCGGCCCTGCCGGGCGGCTACGGCTTTTCGGATGGCAGTTTCGGCAATGTCGGCCTCAACGGCTACTGGTGGAGTGCCAATGAGTACGATAGCAGCTACGCCTACAACCGGGACATGCACTACAGCATCGACGACGCGTACTGGGACGACGACTACAAGTCTTACTTGCAGTCTGTGCGTTGCGTCCAGGACTAAGCGGCTGGGGTGCTTGCACCCTTGCCGCCGCCGCTAGCGTAGCGGTGAACCAGCCAAGCCCTTACTTCCCCGAAAGGTTTGGCGTGGTGGATAGAAGCGGGATTTATAGCGTTTATGGTATCTACTTTTGCCGTTTTTAATTTTCTTTTATCTTAATATATATTTTTGTTCAGTTTTTCTATATTTGGCTACGGAGGTTTAATATGAAAGCAACAGAAAAAGTTATTGCTACCCGTAAAAAGGTAAAAGACAAAAAATTATCAAAATGGGCCTTATGGTGGCAAAAGAACCCTCAAGGTCTAGATGTAATAATACACGACATGCGAGCCGTAATGAGGTAATATGAGATATCTTATAGACACAAATATACTCATATTCTCCATCAGGGAAAAAGACAGGATAAGCAAGGATATTTTGGATATAATAGAGGATAATTCAAATCTTATTTATGTCAGCTCTAGAAGCATAGAAGAAATAGTCCACTTGCTTAGAATAGGCAAAGTTGAAGTTAAGCAATGGAAAGAAACGAAAGATATTTTTTCTTATATAGATGAACTTGGCTTTACTGTAGATTATTTTAAAAAAGAACACATTTTGACATTGGGAAAATTAATTCCGGTTTCCGGTCATAACGATCCAGTGGATCATGCTATAGTGGCACACGCAATAGCAAATAAAATTACTCTTATCAGTTCAGATAGAAAAATGTGTTCCTACACAGATCAAGGTTTGAGCTTTATTTGGAATAGAGCTTGAAGAACTAATATCTGTCTAGTACAAGATAAAAACGGTTCTTGATAAATCACCCTTGACATAACAGCTTTCCTTCCAACTGCTTGGGCTTCTAATATCAGAGCTTCATCCTAAGGGCAAGCGATAGCGGATTTAGCAAATCCGCATCCCATTCGTATATAAAGGCATAGTCTAGCCAAAGCGTTTTGCTCCCTATATTAAAGCCATAGCCCCATCCCAAAGATGGATTTTTCCCGTCTATGCCAAAACGCAAATCGCCGTTTGGAATGACCCTCCATTCAATCCCGAATCTGCTTTTGAAAATGTGCCAGTCCGGGTCAAAAACAAAAAGGGTATCTGCCACTTGGTAACTCAACAGCGAAAGAGAAACGGAGGCGGGCCTGTGCAAAAGCAAATTCCTGTGAGTGACCCCAAGCTCAAAGGTTTTTGGGCGGAGCGCATTGCTGCTCGGCAAGGAATTATCCCTGCTTGGATTTCTGCGCCAGGCTGCGGAGAGCTTTGAGTTAAAACCCAAATTGCGAATTTGCAAACCGCTTTGCCATTTTTCATTCCAAAATTTGAACCAGCCCAAATCAAAGGAAAGCGGGCTTTGATATTCGTCTGCTACACCCCATTCGCTGTCAAGCCCTAACCTGTCGTAAGCGATTGAAAGCGAAACTCCTATTCCGTTTGTTCTGTCAAGCCTGTAACCCAAACCGGCATAGCCAAGCATAAAAAACGGCATGGCAGTTCCACGGTTGTTGTCGTCTTCGTCTATCAGCAAAAAATCCGTGTCGCCCCGAAAAAGAACAGCCATTCCAACACCCATTCTGCCGCCTACGCCGCCCTCAATTCCAAGCGAACCGCCTACCCGGTCTAAGCTGCGATTTTCCGCATGAAGGGCTATACTTAAATTCCTTTTAAAAGCCAACATTCCGGGGTTCCAATACGCTGCGGAAAAAGCGGCAGTATCGGCAACCACAGCATTTCCCTTAGCGAGTTCCCTTGACCCTGCTCCCATTCGCTCCGCTACGGCATCCATGCTCCCTAAAGCGGCCTGCTTTTCCGCAAAGGCAAGAGTTTGCAGCAACACCAAAACAACCGCTAACCGCACTAGTTCCCCCCCAAACTCATAATTTTCCCCCACCCTGTATTCCCGTGATTATCGCTTACTCTCACATAATATGTGCCAAGTGCGGCATACCTTCCAAAGTCATCCTTTCCATCCCAAAAATCTTCGTTTGGGTTTGTGCTGCGAACCGGGTCCGAAAGGCGGGCGGCATTTTTGACTATGGTGCGGATTTTTCTCATGTCATAGCTGAACACTTCAATGGTTATCTTTGAATTTTTAGAGACCTTATATGCTATTAAGGAGGTTGCGCCGCTCCCCCTCAAAACACTTGGTATAGTTCTAATGCTTTTTAAATTATCGCCAACCGAGCTGCGGTTCATAAGATTTTTCCATGTTTTGCCGGT